>JBDSSX010000303.1:0-3928 GCA_039928555.1 Nitrosospira sp.
GGAAGTGTCTGGTCCGAGAGTTTCCGGCTTCGTCTTGACGAGGCTCCACGGAGGGATAAAAGCCCGGGAGAATAATGTATAGGTAAATACATTGACTCTTGGAACTTGGCCCGCTGATTAAAGGAGACTTCGTCATACCCTCCCTTTCTGGAATTTCCAGCTTTATTCCCTTAGCTGTGCCAACAGTGATCGCGCGGAGATCGCATGTCTCGCTGTGGACCGCTTTCGCTGATGTCAAAGAGCGCGTGAATGAACAGCTACGCTGGGTGACTGCGGGCGTTCAGCGCATTCAGGGCGCCGAAAGTGCTTTGGGAGGAACGCCATGTCAATAAAAGATAGTCAGGAGACATTTCCTCCCGCTATTCCCCCGGCCCCTCCCCCAACTGCGGATAAACTCAATCGCAGCTTGAGCGTCTGGAATAGCCTTACCCTTGGTTTCGCGGTTGTTTCGCCCGTGGTGGGGCTCTATGCCATTATGGGTGTACAGACCACGGTGACAGGAGGCGGTTGGTTTGTCGCGCTCGTCATCTGTCTGGTGATGCAATTGCTGGTGGCGACTGTCTACGCCGAGCTTTCTTCGCAGTTCCCGATTGCGGGGGGCGCTTACAAGTGGGCCCGGCAACTCGGCGGGAGCGTTACCGGACAGTTCGCCGGGGTCATCTACGTTAGTTCCACCATCGCCATGCTTACCACCACCGCTTATACCGGGGGCGTCTGGCTTTCCATTTTTTTTGGATCGGCGAGTGGAGGAGGGTACACGCTGGTGATGTGGGGTGTAGTCTTTTTGTTGATCTGTATGCTGCTCAACCTGGCTCACGTCAATGTTTTCAAGCTGATCATCACATTGGGTGTTTATGCAGAGATGATAGGCTCGGTTGGCGTGGCGCTACTTCTTTTTTTGTTCTTCCGGCAGCATCCATTTTCCGAACTATTTCAGCATCTGGGTACGGGCACGGCACCAGGCGAGACCGCCGCTTTTCTGGCCGCGCTTGCCATCGCAGGCTGGGCGTTCATTGGTTTCGACGCCTGCTCCACCATTGCCGAAGAAACCCATGAGCCCAAGCGGATGGTGCCACGCGCGATCTTCTTTTCACTATGCATGGTGGGAAGCGTGGTGCTCTTTAATTCCGCCGCCCTGACGTTGAGCTTCGATCGCGACACACTGGTGAATGCGAGCGCCTCATCCGATCCGATCACACCCGTGATTATCAGTAGTTTCGGCGCGTGGGCCGAGAAACCCTTTCTGGCTATTGTCATGGTTGCTTTCCTTGCTTGCGGGGCATCCGTGGTGAAATACACGTCGCGCATCGTTTACTCAATGGCCCGCGAGGGCAATATGCCCGTTGCGCTGAGTCGCCTGGCCGCCGATCAGACGCCGCGCAATGCCATTATCTGTACCGTATCGCTGGCCGGACTCGGGTTACTCTTCGGCCTGAATGATGGCGCGGTTGCCACTGTGATTGCCTTCGGTACGGGTGGACTCTACGCCATGTTTTCCATGACGACCGGGGTTGGCTTGTACACCCGGCTTACCGGTCGCTGGAACCCGGCGCTGGGCGAGTTGAAGCTGGGTATCTGGGGATTGGTGATCAATACGGTGGCCTTCATCTGGTCGGTGTTTGAATTTGTCAACATCGCTTGGCCGCGCGCCTATGTTGTGGCGCCCAATGCGCCCTGGTGGCAGCTCTGGGCAGTGCCGCTGGTGCTGGGCAGTATCCTGAGTGTAACCGCACTGCATATTTTGATGAAAAGAATCGTTGGTGAGCGCCAAAAAAAGAATGCCTTCAAAGGTATCTCGCCGATGTGAGTCGCGAGGCGCTGCGGCAATTCCGGTATCATAAATTGTTGAGGTTTAATGATTCATTTGATGAGGAGAAAAATATGCACCATCCAGATACATTTTTATGGGAAGAGGACATTCCCGGTGGTTGTCACTGGTCTGGCGTCTTGCGCCGGGGCACGACGTTGCGCCTAATGGATGTGGCAGGCGGCGCCAATGCCGCGGTACTATTCTTCAATCAGGAAGAAAAACTGGAACGCTACAACATGGCGGATACGCTAAAGTCGCAGCATACCTTCCGTCTGACCCAAGGGCATGCTTGTCACTCGGATATGGGGCGTATTTTCTGCTGTATCACCGCGGATACCGTCGGCTGGCACGATACCGTGTGCGGCATGAGCGACGCCGAATTGATATGCCAGAAATACGGTACCGGGCGATACCAGGAGCTTCGCAATGAAATGTTTCGCAGCGGACTGGATGGCATGCTGATCGAACTGGGAAAGTGGGGATTGGGTATGCGTGACGTAGTATCCAATATCAATTTCTTCAGCAAGGTGATCGCTAATTCATCCGGCATATTAACATTTCATCCTGGCAACAGCAAAGCCGGAGATTATGTGAATCTGAGTTTTGAAATGGACACGCTGATGGTATTGTCCACCGCGCCGCATCCGCTTGATCCGGCACACACTTACCAGCCCGGAGCAGTCAGGCTGACGGCTTTCCCGACGCCGCTCTCCGTGATTGAGGAGTGTGCGCGCATTCCCGAGAACGTGCGCGGTCTGCAAAATACCCAACGTTTATATGGCTGTCATGGAGGTGCGGCGTGAGTGCAAAGCTGATTGAAAGCAAACTCGATCCCGAGACCGCGGTAGTGAATGAAATCTGCGCGGCGGGTGAGCCATGGGTCAAGCTGGTGACGCAGGGACAGGTGTTCCGTATCGTCGATCTGGAGGGTAATCAGGCAGTCGATACATTATTTTTCAATGCTACCCATGCGCTGGAGCGTTACAGCGCTACCGATACCATTCGCCGTCAAAACATGCTGTATCTGACCACCGGCAGCAAGCTGTACTCCAACTATGGCAACATCATGCTCACTGTCGTCGCGGATACATGCGGGCAGCATGATACGGTGGGCGGGGCCTGTGCGGCGGAAAGCAATACCGTACGCTATGCGCCGGAGAAATTCCCCATGCACAGTTGCCGCGACAATTTTCTTCATGCGCTGGCGCACGAACCCGTCTGCGAGCATCTCGGCATGAGCAAGCGCGATCTGCCCAGTAACATTAATTTTTTCATGAATGTACCGGTATCGGAAGATGGCGGCCTGGATTTTGTGGATGGCGTATCGGCACCCGGCAAATACGTGGAGATGCAAGCCGAAATGGATGTAATCGTGCTGATCTCGAACTGTCCGCAACTGAACAACCCGTGCAATGCCTATAACCCTACCCCGATCCGCTTGCTGGTCTGGGATGATCCGGAAGATATGACCTTCGATTAATCAGACAACTAATCCGGGAGCGGGAAAGATCATGTTCGAGAAAGTATTGATTGCCAATCGCGGCGCCATTGCCTGCCGCGTTATCCGTACGCTTCGCCGCATGGGTGTGAAAAGCGTGGCGGTCTACACGGATGCCGATGCGCTGTCGCGGCATGTATTGGAGGCCGACGAAGCGTACTGCATCGGTAGCGGCGTTGCAGCGGAAAGTTACCTGCGCGCCGACAAGATCCTGGAAGTCGCGCGGCACACGGGTGCGAAGGCCATTCATCCCGGTTATGGCTTCCTCAGCGAAAAAGCGGACTTCGCCGAGCAATGCGCCGCATATGGCATTTGCTTCATTGGCCCTACGCCTCAGCAGATGCGTTCTTTCGGTCTGAAGCATACGGCGCGCGAACTGGCCTTGGAGAACCGGATGCCGCTACTGCCGGGAACCAATTTACTGGAAAATGTGGAAGATGCGCTTCATCAGGCGATTTCCATCGGTTATCCGGTGATGCTGAAAAGCACCGCGGGGGGCGGCGGTATCGGTATGCGTTTATGCTGGAATAAGGATGAATTGAGTGGCGCTTACGAATCGGTGAAGTACCTGGCGCAGAATAACTTCAAGGATGCCGGTCTGTTTCTGGAAAAATATGTCG
>JBDSSX010000304.1:0-4598 GCA_039928555.1 Nitrosospira sp.
CCCTCGCTTTCGCGAGGTTTGCCCTTTACAGATTAAACATTGCAGCGTCATCATAACTGAATGACGTGCGTTGCCTATTGGACTGAAGTACAACTTCCCGGCACATCCTCAGGCATCGTTGGCGTAGGCCCAGCGGCTGAAGTGCCTACACCGTCTCATAGAGAAACAGAATGCAAACAACCATCAATGAATGATCGCTATTTTGTTAAAAAGAGATTTTTCAGGGATGACTAGTAATCATCTTTTATTGCAAATTGGAATAAAGATCAGATAGCTTACCAATGCTTGCTTGGCTGACTGAATCATAAGCATGCGGTTTATCATATCTAATGCGCTTCCATGGCCGTTCCATAAACAACAAACCCGCCGAAGCGGGTCTGTACGTTAAGTCTGTATATTAAAACTGATTAAGTTAATTACTTTTTGTGTCTGCGTGATACGCCGATACCCAATAGACCCAAACCAAGAAGTGCGAGCGTCGCGGGTTCAGGTATATCAATGGGAGGGACTGTACGATCAGTGGGCCCGAGGCGGACTTGCTGTAAATCGTCGATCCCCGTCAACGCAACGGAACTATCGATAGTTACTTTCACGATCACTTGGTTATCCAAAGAGAATCCGGTAAAAAAATTCTCTCCTGTGCCATCCAAGGCTTGGTTCAAAAAGCTGAAGGTCGTGCCGAACTGATCCAGTAGAAAAATATCCGCAAACCCATCCGCCCCGGCATCAATATTGAATTGCACTTTCGAGAACCCGAGAAGCGGGTCAGCGAGACCAAAGTCGATGAAGACAAACGAGCCATCGCTTGCCTCAATACGTGCCTGCCCGCCAGCTGGGGCAAAAATATTCTCATTACTGGTGAAGTTGACGAGCTCACCGGTCGGGGCGGGGTTGAGCTGGCCGACCACGAGATTATCAAGAGTAGGATCTGGCTGGTTAAAAAGCACATTGTCGACATCCCCTGAGCCCCCCACCAATCCCGTACTAAGCTGAAGCGTCGCGGATGCATTACCCGACAACAATGCGCCCAATAAAGCAACCGCAGCGCCCGCTTTAAAAGTTTTTTTCATGTTCATAATATTTTCCCTCCAATGGTTAGTTAACCTGCTTATACATTAAGCAGTTTACATGCCATGAGTTATAAATATTTCAACACATTGATTTTAATGCCTTTTAAGTTTTTATCGTATTACCAATCTGTATTATTGTAAAATTATTCGACAAAAAAAACTTTCCCAGACTGCACCTATCATACTGATTTTGGACGCTTTCACCATTGGACTGAAGTACACCTTTATAGTTTTTGTGTAGAAATAATGTAAGTAATTTCGACAGAATTGGATTGTGAAGAAGGGAGACCAGATGATTCTATTTCGGGTTCGGGGGAATCAAACAAAACTGGTCCATGTGTAATACATGGCCCAGTTTTGTGGCGTGAGCATCTGCTCGTGGTTTCTACGTGGACTACCTGATAACCACTACATCCACGGAAGCGGACGAGGTATTGCCCGCTTTATCTTTCGCCACCGCCCGGATAGTGTGCGTTCCAGTTGCGACATTTTTGGGGCGGGCATTCCAGCTGTAACTCAGCGTGCTTCCGGTCCCGGTCGCCTTCAGCACCCCATCGATATACACCGTTTGCGTAATGCCTGAGGCGCCGCTATTGTCGGCTGCATTCACGCTGATCGTCACGTGACCGGAAACGTTACCTGCCACCGGATTGATAATTTTTACAACCGGCGCCGTGGTGTCTTTGGTACCCGTTACGGTTCCATTCGCCACATTCACCGCTACGGCGGTCGAGGCCTTGGAATTGCCGGCCGCATCGAATGCATAGGCGACCAGGCTTGACATGCCATTGGGGGTGCCGGTCGAATCCCAAGTGAAGCCGAACGGCGCCGCGGTATCAATCGCCACCGTGGTGCTGTTGACCCGCAGTTCGACGCGGGTCACGCCGACATTATCGGTTGCTGTCACATTCACGGGAACCAGTCCTGTCACGGTTGCGCCGCCAAGGGGGGCGGAGATCAAAACCGCCGGAGCCTGGGTATCCGCAATGGTAGTGGTGCCTGCGGCAGCCTGCACGGCGCGTGCGGCATTCACTCGCCCATAGCCATAGTAGGGATCGCGTCCGGCAGCGCCCAAATCAACGGTGGTGGAATACAGCAGACTTTGAACTTGAGTGTTGGACAACGTTGACTTTGCCGCCATCATGAGTGCTACGACACCGGCGGTTACCGGGCTGGAAAACGAGGTACCGGAAACCGCCCCATAGCCCCCGCCACGGGTTGTGGTCCAGATCCCGGCGCCAGGCGCTGCGACAGCAACAAAATTGCCATAGCTCGACCAACTGGTTTTAACATCATTGCCGTCGGTGGCAGATACCGCGATCAGTGTTGTGGTAGGCGCATAGCCTTCATTGATACCGCTATTGCCGGCACCCACCACCACCAGCCCGCCTTTGTTCTTCATGTATTGCGCCGCGTTTTGAATCGTCGAGCTGCCCGCGACCCCCGCAAAGCTGATATTGGCAACACGCACGCCACGATCAGCCGCCCACGTCACGCCATGCGCAATCATGCTTATATAGCCCGCACCACTGGTATCGGTAACACGTAACGGCATGATTTTCGACTGACCGGCAACGGATGCGACACCGATGGTATTATTGGCGGCCGCGGCTGCGGCCCCCGCCACCTTGGTGCCATGGCCGTATACGTCCGATGTATTGGAATTGTTGTCATAGAAATTCCACCCCGGCACCATGCGTGGGGCAAGATCGGGATGCGCACCATCGACCCCTGAATCCAGGATGGCAACGGTCACCCCCGTGCCTTGGGACTTATCCCAGGCGGACGATGCGCCAATTTTAGGCAGATGCCATGCGCTGCCATAGTAGGGATCGTTCGGTACGAAATCGGGCGTTACAAGATAGTCAAGTTCCGCAAACTTGAGATGGGGGTGGTGAGCCAGCCTTGCGACAATCGCCTTCTCCGAGGCATTCGCCGGTAAATCCACGATGTACAAATCGCTCTGGCCGATTTTCCTGCCCTTGCCGCCGTGTGCGCCGAGTATCTTTGCCAGCTCCTTTTCCGGCAGCCCGGCACGCGGCATGACGAGAATCCGCCCCTTCGCCCATGTTTCGGAACCAGCGGATCGCGGCCCCTTATCTTCCGGGGGTGCGGCGTTGGAAACCGCTGAAGCTGTCATGCAACTGGTCAACACGAGCGCCGTGATACTACGCCGAGCGAGGCTGAGGTGCCATGCGCCAAGGAAACCGGAAAAGTTTAATGGTGTGACCCCTGAAGCCCGACCCTCTATGCCGGACGCAGATAATACTTGTTTGATGATGTTCATACTTCAATTTCCTTTCTAATTTTTTCTAGTTTTGAAAAATCCCCACCTGAAGACCCGATGGAAGCGGCAAGCGGCATGGATCCCCTCATCTCGCCGCATTGTCTTTAGCCATTCGTAAATGACGATGCGAAGCCGGAGAAATCCGCTCGACACTCACCGATCCATAAGCCGATAGATACAATGGGCCTTGCTCGAAGACCGATAAATAGGAAACTTGCCCAGGAGATTGCCGCCTCGGTCAGCTACGGCCTGTGCGCGCACCCTGTAACAATGGGTCAAAGAAGGAAAGAACTGGACGGAATGGTCCTGAATGGACTCTTATGATGTCTTGATACAGATCCGGATCACGAAATCCGGATTACTCAAAGAACAGCTTGAACATCATGCACTCCCAGAACCGCTGTGCATTGTCATCCTTTTGAATCCCTCTTTTTTTACTATTGTTTTTGTTATAGTTTTTTGTACTTTTTTATCTGCATAGCTCCTTTGATTTTTATCGAACGATCGGGCTATGCAATACAAGCATTTATCATGCCAGAATATATAAACCTTACAAAACAATAAATTGATATAAACAAGGAGAGGAAACAAAATATTATTGTAGCTTTTCAGCAACATAATATTGATGAATTAATATAACTAATTGAGAATAATTGAATATTGCATGTCGTCAAATCACGACAAACAAACAATATGGCATAAAACCGGTGAATAACCGCGCGGTCTTTAGCCCGGATATTTCACCGGTTCGCGGGATGACGTGCCTTAAGCGCCGCTGGATACCGGCTTCCGCCGGTATGACGTTTACATTATTTGCTCGCCGGATCAAATAGCTTAATGTGCTGTAACGCGGATGAATGTCCCTGTCACACTCACCATGCCCGGTTCAGGCAGGGCTTCGATCCGTCCGCCATCGAATCGGACTTGCTGCGATTGCATCCCCGCGACCCAGCTAAGCCAGTCTGCAAACGGCACCGCGCTGAACACCACCCGAACCTGATTGTCGTCCGCCGCGTCGATGCTGACCAGTGCATGGGATAATCCCGCGGCATTAACCTGGGTTTGCATCAGCGTGCGCAGATCATCGGTTGACGCTTCCAGGGGTGGGCCGGCGCGCAGGCTTTCATGCTCGGACGCTTGTTGTTCGAGGCGAACTGACTGTGTCCGAAGCACCGGAACGCTCGCACGCAACTGGGTACGTGCCCGGTCCGCCTCCGTTACCAGCCATAGATAAAGGGTTA
>JBDSSX010000305.1:0-5112 GCA_039928555.1 Nitrosospira sp.
TCCCGCACGCTTCGACAAAGGGACCGAGTTCGGTCAATTGCGAGCCGATATGGCAATCCAGTCCGCTGATGCGCAAGTTGGCAAACTTCCGTGCGGAGGCATAAAGCTTCTCCGCTTCGTCGAAGGGCACACCAAATTTGTTTTCCTTGAGACCGGTGGAAATATAAGGGTGGGTTCTGGCGTCCACATCGGGGTTGACCCGCAGGCTCACCGGCGCGATCTTATTCAACTCGCCCGCTACTCGGTCCAGTACGGCTAACTCCGCTTCCGATTCCACGTTGAAACAGAGTATTCCCGCGGCAAGCGCCGCACGCATTTCGTCCGGCTGTTTGCCCACTCCCGAAAACACCACTTTTTGCGGATCACCGCCTGCTTTCAGCACGCGCTGGAGTTCGCCTCCAGAGACAATATCGAAGCCGCTGCCGAGGCGAGCAAATAAATTGAGAATGGCCAGATTGGAATTGGCCTTGACGGCATAGCACACCAGATGGTCACGTCCACCAAAAGCGGCGTCGAATTCTTTATAAGCGGCAACAAGCGCCGCGCGAGAATACACATAACAGGGCGTGCCGAATTCCCGGGCAATGCGATCCAGTGGAACCGATTCGCCGTACAGCCTGGCATTGCGATAATCAAATGAAGGAAAACCGCTCACTTCTTTTTCACTTCATCCTGCGTTTGTTGCGAAGGCTTTGGAGGTTGTTCTTGTGGAAGATAGAGAGGTCCTTTCAGGCCGCAGGCGCTGAGCAGCAAGACCAGCATGGAGGCGGTGCAGAATGTACGCATGGGATGATACCGGAATGATGAATACCGAAATACTAACATAAAGGTTAAGAACCTCTGAATACGTCCCTCAGGTTAGCCAGCAACGCGCTCCACAGAGATTCTATTCAGAGGCTCCTGATCAATAAATTATCAGTAGTTTCGACTTGATCTGGTAGTGTCAGAATCAATTTCTGGAAACGGCACAGCTCTGTCGGTCGTGATAGTCGGTTTTCGACACATACCTGCCGCTCGTACTTTCGGAAAGCAGACGTTCCGTGGAGCTAACGGGCTGCGCGTTTTTGCGCAGTCCCGCTTGAGCGTAGGATTAGGGTGCATTATCACTAATCATATTTCCTCGAGGGTTCGTCGACTCCGATCAGCTTTCCATCCTGGGCAAGACCAATAAGTACAAGCTGGCGTTTGTCGGACCAGGAGATCATCTGCCGAATTTCAACCTCGGTGTAGCCAAGCTCCTTGGCAAACTGAACGTACTCCCGAGCGTTCTTTAAGCGCTTCGCTTCGTTATCAATCTCAATGGTGTCACTCTCAAGCTTTCGACGTCTCCAACCAGTGCCTACCTCAATAAGCTTTATGACGAGGTCCTTGAGATGACCGATTGAAGTTCCAACGCCCCAGAAGTCCTTAAAGCCTTCTGATCCGTATCGTACTGCGCGAACTTGAAGACGTTCATCTGGCTGAAGTATTGAAACAAGAGTATCGGGCGTCTGGAGGACTTGGGAAACCATCGGCATACCCCCCCAAAGCGTCGTAGCAAAGCTGAGGGCAGTGGTCCGTGAGGACCAAAGTAAAGGTGCTCAAAGAATAACCGCATTTCATTCGCATCCTGACTCAATATCTCTAATGCCTGTCGCAAGGCATAGAGATCATTCATTGCTGCGAATGATGTGCTCATATCTGATGCTGTCCAGTGACCATCGATGTTTAGCCTGAGTTTATTGCCTTCATCTGCCATAGCTGACTCCCTTCGCCGGATAGGTGATGTGCTAGGAGGTGCGTCCTGACAGTTATTAACAGATGCAGCGGTCTGTACTATTGAAAATAAATAGGCATGCAGACTCATGATAAGAAATTGATTCATTAGCAACCCCACATATTTGTCTGTCCGCAATGCATAATAGTACAGGCAAACGGAGTTGGCGTACTTTTGGGAGCACAAATATGATTAAGCTGATCTCGTCATGATGATTTGGGCGGCAGCTATTGGCACGTTTCTGCCTGTGGCGAAAGTCGCAAACCGACGAACCAGTCATCCGAGGTTGAATGGTACCAGGATGCCAAGATATCCTTTCTTCTGGCAGTAGGGGGATATTGCTGTTAGATTTCGGCTTAATGTATGCCCCCGTGATACTTGAATGGGTGGTACATCAGCGTGAGCTACCGCCTTAATCAGGTCGCTTGGCAACATATAATGACACCCTAGCCACCATTCTCAGCAAGCTGTCCAATCAAATCTTTATTGGATCCTGATGCAGCGATTCTAGCTACGATGACTATCGCAACAACAAGATTAAGAATGATCACACATTTCCAGTTTTTTGATGACGCACAAAAAATGCAAGAATTGATAGATATCTTGCCTATAGCTATTTTTATAAAAGATGCCGAGAGTAAGTTCTTGGCGATGAACAAAGCTTGCGAAGCACAATGGGGCATCAATTTTCCAGACCTGCGCGGAACGGATGCCAGTCAATTTTTCCCACCTGAGCAGATGAAGCAATTTTTCGCCAAGGATCAAGAAGCATTCGTGGGTGGTAGCCAAATTGATTTTGAAGAAACATTCTGGAATACCACACTTGGGCAAAATCGCTTTGGTCACACATTCAAGAAGCCTATCTATGACGTATCTGGAAGGCCACTGTATTTGATCTGCATGACCATCGACATCACCGAGCGCAAGCAATCGGAGCAGCGCATTATGGAGATGGCGACCCACGATGTGCTGACCGGTTTGCCCAACCGGAATTTACTGCGGGATCGCATCGCGCAGGCGCTCACCCATGACCGCCGCAGCCAGAAACAGGCAGCGGTACTGTTTATTGACTTGGATCATTTCAAGATCATCAACGATTCACTGGGGCATGATATGGGCGATCTGCTGCTGCAGGATGTTGCGGCAAGGCTTAGCGCCATCGTGCGCAGTGAAGACACGGTGGCGCGCCGGGGTGGGGATGAGTTCATTGTGCTATTGCCGAATATGGCCAGCGCTCAGGATGCGGAGGTGGTGGCGCAGAAGATACTGGACGGATTGATCCAGCCCTTTCTGATCAACAGTAAGGAACTGCATATCGGCGGCAGTATTGGCATCACCCTGTTCCCGTCTGATGGAGAAGACGTGGAGACGTTGCTGAAAAACAGCGATATCGCCATGTACCATGCCAAGGAGAACGGGCGCAATAACTACCAGTTCTTTGCGCCGGAGATGAACAGGCGAGCGACAGAGCGGCATACCCTGGGGATCGATTTGCGCCACGCATTGGAGCGCAATGAGCTGCTGCTGCATTTCCAACCGATCGTTGACATGCCCGCCGGCAAGCTGACGAGCATAGAAGTGTTGCTGCGCTGGCAGCACCCCCAACTAGGAATGATTTCTCCGACCAGGTTCATTCCAGTGGCTGAAGAGAACGGGTTGATCGTACCAATCGGGGAATGGGTACTACAACAATCATGCTTACAAAGAATGGTGTGGCTAGACCAGGGCTATGACGTACCGAAACTAGCAATCAATCTTTCCATCCGCCAGTTCCGGCACAAGACGTTGGTGGCGGATATTGCGCGGATTTTGGCTGAAACCGGAATGGAGGGGGGCCACCTGACTCTGGAGATCACCGAGAGCATGCTGGTGGAAAACGTCGAGGAAACAATCAAGACACTGCAGCAACTCAGCGCACTGGGGTTGGAGATTTCGATTGATGACTTTGGCACCGGTTATTCCAGTCTGAGTTATCTGAAGTACTATCCGATCAATACGCTGAAGATCGACGGCTCATTCGTACGCGATATTGCCACCGATCCGAACGATGCCGCTATTATCGCGGCCATTATCGTCATGGCGCGCAACCTAAAAATGCAAGTGATCGCCGAAGGCGTGGAGACCGAGGAGCAGCTTACTTTTCTGGCCCAGCAGGGATGCAATCGATTCCAGGGATTTTATTTCAGCAAGCCGCTGCCGGCCGCGGAGATTGAAAACAAACTGTGCAAGTATTAATCCGTAGGTCCCCAGTTCGGGCCTTGATCAGGGGGTGAGTTAAGGTAATTGACACTTTCCAGTACCCAGATTTGTCCGAACCGGCTAGCTAGTCAATACTCGAACACTCAGCTATATGGCTGCTTTTGGCACTGAGCGGACGGCCGCTCTTCTTCAAAGCAGACGCTCAACACCGAAACTCAGCAGTTAGTCGTGAGCGCAGCGAGGGGCTGGCCGGCTGGAGCGTCTTGTTGAGCGATGAAGTTTGAAAAGCCTGCCGTGTTATTCCGCCATGCTGACACCCGAGCCACCCATTTCCTTCGGGACGTCCTTCATCTTCGGCAACCCGTCCTTAATTCGCAGCTTCGTCTCCTGATAGTGGACATGGACGCCGGCGTGGTACGGGAAGTCCGGAATGACTGCTGCATACACGTCGGTGAGTCCCATGCCGGGATGCTCAGTGAAGATGTGGCCTCCACACGTTTTGCACCATTTGCGATAACTGTGCGGCGTCTTGTTGTAAGTGCCGATGTTGTCTGCTCCCCGCGTGATCTGCACCGCTTCGGGTTTCCATAAAGTGAAGGCGTTGACAGGCCCAGCCGACCAGCTTCGACACGACTCACAATGGCAATAACCCATTCCGGCTGGCTCACCGCTGACCGTGAACTGAACCGCGCCGCAAAAGCAGCTGCCTTTATAAACTTTTCCGTTGCTCATGATGCACCTCCTTGGTGGTTTGCACGAAAACAAGGTCCGGAGCGCAGGCTTTAGCCCGGATCAACTCCGGCGCGAAATCTCCTAGATTCTTGGACGCCCAACGTTGCCAATAACCGGATTGCGGCAGACCGCGAAGCGGGCTGTTGCAATTCCGGTTGATTGGCGGGTTAGGCCGCATTTTTTACGCCGAGCAGCAGTCGTGCAGTTTCCTTCGGTTTATTGCTCGCAAGCATGTGGTTGCTGGCCACCTCAGAGTACCGCCAAGCAGTTGAGCTGGCCGCGTGCTTGGCGGCACGCCAAAACGCGTCGTTTCCGACATCTCCAGCTGGCGCATTGGTCGCTTTGATGTAGGTACGGCTGAACCCAAGTCTTCGAGTGGCTTTGATATGTACACAGGTTCTGTAAAGCAACCCTTTGGATGCGTG
>JBDSSX010000306.1:0-8482 GCA_039928555.1 Nitrosospira sp.
AGCGTATTTGAATTAAAATTGAAATCCCGTTAAAACCGGCAACCGCCTTCAAGCAAGATGACACCCCAGACATTGATCGAAATCAAAGGCTTGAATTTCTCCTATGGAGAGCGTTCCATCCTGAAGGGGATCGACATGACAATGTTGCGTGGTAAAGTCATCGCCATCATGGGCGGCAGCGGTAGCGGCAAGACCACGCTGTTGCGGCTTATCGGTGGCGCGGTCCGTCCCTCCGCGGGCTATGTCAAAGTTGCCGGCAAGGTAGTGCATGAGCTCAAAAGGGATGAGCTATTCCAGATGCGCCGAAAAATGAGTATGCTATTTCAGTTCGGCGCGCTGTTTACCGATTTGTCGGTGTTCGACAACGTGGCTTTCCAGATGCGTGAACATACCGATTTGCCCGAATCCATGATTCGCGATCTGGTACTGATGAAGCTACAGGCTGTAGGCTTACGCGGCGCGCACGATCTGATGCCCGCGCAACTTTCGGGAGGAATGGCGCGGCGGGTGGCGCTGGCTCGCTCGATTGCGCTTGACCCGCTACTCATCATGTATGATGAACCGTTTACCGGGCTTGACCCAATTTCATTGACCGTAATCGGAAATTTGATCCGCCGCCTGACGGACGCACTAGGCATGACCTCCATTGTCGTAACGCACGATGTGCAGGAGTCCCTGAAAATTGTGGACTATGTTTATTTCATTTCGGAAGGGGTGATCGCGGCGCATGGTACACCCGCGGAAGTGCGCGGATCGGTTGCGCCTTTTGTACATCAGTTCGTGCATGGTGAAGAAGATGGCCCTGTTTCATTCCATTATCCCGCGGACGCTTACGCAAGCGACCTGAAACTGGAGAGAAGCTTTGCCTAGGCGTATCGTCATCGGCATTCGGGGTGTCGGTCATCGCGTGATAGACAGTATTTGGCGGCTGGGCTATGCCAGCCGCTTTTTCCTGTTGACATTGCTGAAGTCGGGCATCAGCTTTCGACGCTTCAGCCTGATTATCCGTGAGCTTTATTTTACAGGTGTACTGTCACTGATTATTATCGTTGTGTCGGGACTGTTTGTCGGTATGGTGTTGGGTTTACAGGGTTATGAGACGTTACAGAGATTCGGTGCCGAATCCGCTGTAGGTACGATGGTTGCGCTGTCGCTTGTTCGGGAACTGGGGCCCGTTGTGGCGGCGCTATTGTTTGCCAGTCGCGCCGGTTCCGCCATTACCGCTGAAATCGGCTTGATGAAGGCCACTGATCAATTGGCGGCGATGGAAATGATGGCGGTGGATCCGATTGCGCGGGTGGTTGCTCCCCGGTTCTGGGCGGGTGTGATTTCCATGCCATTTCTGGCGGCAATGTTTTCGGTGGTTGGCGTGTTTGGCGGTTATTTGGTGGCGGTGGTACTTATCGGTGTGGACGAGGGTTCATTCTGGTCACAAATGCAAAACGCGGTGGATTTCCGGTACGACATTGTCAACGGCGTCATCAAGACCTGTGTTTTTGGTGTGGCAGTGACGGCAATTGCAGTGTTCGAGGGTTATGACGCATCGCCCACGGCTGAGGGCGTGTCCGGCGCGACCACCCGCACCGTGGTGACCTCCTCGCTGGCGATTCTGGGACTGGATTTTGTTTTGACCTCGGTCATGTTCAGGGGAATGAGCTGATGCAGCGGACAACAATGGATTTATGGGTAGGCGTATTTGTCATGGCCGGAATTGGCGCGTTGCTGCTGCTGGCTTTGAAAGTGGGGAATCTGGGTACTTACAGCGAAGCGGAGAGCTACACACTGATTGGAAATTTTGAGAATATCGGCGGTTTGAAGGTCAGGGCGCCGGTAAAAAGCGCTGGTGTGGTAGTGGGACGTATAACGGATATTCAGTTTAACACCGAGACTTACGATGCCGCGGTAACCATGAACATAGACCGTCGTTATCAATTTCCCAAGGACACCTTCGCCAGCATTCTCACATCAGGGCTTTTAGGTGAGCAATACATTGGTTTGGCGGCGGGTGGCGACGAGACAGTACTAAAGAATGGCGATAAAATCATGAAAACCAACTCCGCAATGGTTCTGGAAGAAATGATCGGACGATTCCTGTTCGATAAAGCATCGGAGAACAAGGCGTCGGAGGATGACGACAACGGAAATAGCGATAAGAAATAACCGTAATTTTACGGTGCGGCACGTGTTCTGGCTTATGATGCAGCTTAAATCTGTGGTTTAAATAAATTCTAGTGAGGAAATTATGAAAAAATACCTTGGTATCTTTGTATTGCTGACGGCGTGGTTGTCTGCGCTTCCCGCATGGTCAATAGAAACCACCAATCCCGATACCCTGGTGGATAACACCGCCCAGGAGGTGCTTAAGATTGTCAGGCAGGACAAGGAGTTGCAAGGCAATAACGCCAAGATTCTCGATCTGGTGGAAGCCAAGATACTGCCTCATTTCAATTTCACCCGAATGACTCGGCTGTCGATGGGCAAGAACTGGTCCAAGGCCACGCCTGATCAACAGGAGCAATTGGTGAAGGAGTTCCGTACCCTCCTGGTCCGCACCTATTCCAACGCATTGACCGATTATCGCGACCATACCATCAAGGTTGAACCACTTAAAACCGCGGCGGATGATACTGATGTCATGGTCAAAACGAAGGTGATGCAAGATTCAGGTCAACAGCCGGTTCCCATCGACTACAGCATGGAAAAAACCAGTGATGGCTGGAAAGTGTACGATGTAACAGTCGCGGGGGTAAGTCTGGTAACCAATTACCGCAGCACTTTCAATAACCAGGTTCGCGATGGTGGAGTGGATAAATTACTCAAAACACTGGTGGATAAAAATCGTTCGCTAGTGGCTGCCGATAAAAAGGCCGATGCGCGGTAATCCATGATCCTGAATCCGGCAGTCAACCGCTCATTCAGCTTGGCATATGGTCCAGAGGACGTTTTGCGCCACTTGACTTTCACCTCCAGCCACCGGATTTAGCATGACGGCCGAAGTGGTTCCGTCTGAGGACGGCAAACTGAGCGTTGAAGGATCAATAACCTTCAATAATGTCGTTGCGGTGGTTGAGCGGGGCATTGCATTGTTTAATCATGACGATCTGGTAATCGATCTAACGCGAGTGACTGATGTGGATTCATCAGCCGTCAGCATGTTGCTTGAATGGCAGCGCGAGGCTAGCCGGCGTAACCGCCGGATGCATTTCGCCAACATGCCGCAAAACCTGCGAGGCTTGGCTCAACTGTATGGCGTTTCCGAGTTGATCCTTCATGCGTAATTCACAAATCAGCGACTGGTTTGTTCGAGTACCAGCAGCAG
The DNA here is from genome assembly GCA_039928555.1 of Nitrosospira sp. Classification (GTDB taxonomy): domain Bacteria; phylum Pseudomonadota; class Gammaproteobacteria; order Burkholderiales; family Nitrosomonadaceae; genus Nitrosospira. The sequence continues at coordinate 3,320 of JBDSSX010000306.1, forward strand.
GCGTCTCTAAATGGGATAAACGGAAACATTTGTAGCCGGCTTGTGTCTTGTCGTGGGAGCAAACAGGCTATCCACGTGGCTGGATAGCTACAATCCCACTCATGCCTTTGATAGCTCTTATCTTAGCCCGGATGTTTCATAAATTGACGCGCGTCCTCGCTGGTCTTTTGTTTCGTATGGAAATTTTGTTCAGTCGGGTGTATGAATCACTACGCCACTCTTTCACAAAACCCCCCTGCAAAACAGAATCCTGCGCAATCATCACGCGAATTTATGAAGCATCCGGGTTAATTACGTCCCAATGACTCTGGCAATCGAAGTCAAGCAGATGCACAAACGCTTCGGCGCACTGCATGCTTTAGGCGGTGTCGATCTTGAAATCGACACCGGTGAATTTTTTGCGTTGCTCGGCCCTAACGGGGCGGGCAAGACCACACTGATTAACATCATCGCAGGTCTGACCCTCGCCAGCAGTGGCAGCGCCAGAGTTATGGGACACGATGTCGTTACCGATTACCGTGAAGCGCGGCGCATGCTGGGCGTGGTGCCGCAGGAACTTGTATTTGATCCATTCTTTACCGTTCGAGAAACGCTTGCGATTCAATCGGGATATTATGGCCTGAAGAATAACAATTCCTGGATAGAGCAGATAATTCACCATCTGGATCTCGCCGACAAGGCGGACGCCAACATGCGTACGTTGTCCGGTGGCATGAAGCGGCGCGTGCTGGTCGCGCAAGCATTGGTGCACAAGCCGCCGGTGATTGTTCTGGACGAGCCCACCGCGGGAGTGGATGTGGAATTGCGCCAGGCGCTTTGGCGTTTCATCAAACAGTTGAACCGCAACGGTCACACCATCGTGCTTACCACTCATTATCTTGATGAAGCGGAAGCCTTATGTAGCCGCGTGGCGATGCTCAAACAAGGTAATATCGTCGCACTCGACAGCATCAGAAATCTCATTAATAGCATTTCCGGATGCTCGGTACGATTGCGGTTGTCGCCCGATGTACTGCCCCTATCGCTACAACCGTTAATGAGTAGCCATGAGGAAGGATGCTACATTCTGGCGATCAAGGAATATTCCCAGCTCGAAAGTGTCATGGCGGCGTTACGCATGGCGGAAGCGCAGGTCCTGGAAATGCAGGTGTTGCAACCTGATCTGGAAGAAGTGTTCGTGAAAATCATGGGTCATACCAAAAACCCGCAGCCAGTATCCCCATGACCGGATTCTTTACTCTGCTCCACAAGGAGCTGCTGCGCTTCTGGAAAGTTGGGTTACAGACCGTATTTGCGCCGATGCTTTCCACGCTTCTCTACCTGCTGATTTTTTCTCATGTGCTGGAAGATCACGCGCAGGCATATCCCGGCGTGGCATACACCGTTTTTCTGGTTCCGGGCCTGGTGATGATGGCCGTGTTGCAGAATGCTTTTGCCAACTCGTCATCCAGCTTGATTCAATCGAAAATCTCAGGCAATCTCGTTTTTGTCCTGTTGTCGCCACTCTCTTACCAGGAAATATTCTTGGCCTATGTACTGGCATCGGTAGTGCGCGGTCTGGCGGTGGGATTGGGGGTTTATCTGGTGACACTCGGGTTTTTCGAAGTGCCCCTAAGCTCGTTTCCATGGGTATTCGTATTTGCCTTGGTGGGTAGCGCCCTGCTGGGCGCGCTAGGTATAATCGCCGGTATCTGGGCGGAAAAATTTGATCAGCTTGCCGCTTTTCAGAATTTTGTCATCCTGCCTCTGACATTTTTATCCGGGGTGTTCTACACGATCCACTCATTGCCCCCCTTCTGGCAGGGATTGTCGCACTTGAATCCGTTTTTCTACATGATCGATGGTTTTCGCTATGGTTTTTTCAGCGTGTCAGATATTTCACCCTATGTCAGCCTTGGGATTGTGGCGACGTGCTTTCTGGCGGTATCATGGCTGACATTGCGGATGCTTAAGGCGGGCTACAAGATCCGCCATTAAGGGCATTCTGAAAATCCCTATTGCGAGCTAATCGCCAAAGTAGAAACCGGCACGGTTTCATTTTATTCGAATCGGCGTCATCACTCATGTATTGAAGAATCATTAATATAAAGGAAGAAAAAATGGTCACATCAGAAAGCATAAAAAATCACATTGAAACCTCTATGCCATGCGAACTGGTTCGTGTGGAAGGTGCTGACGGCCGTCATTTCGACGCCATCATTGTCAGTGCTGAATTCCGCGGGAAGAACATGGTACAGCAGCATCAACTGATCTATCGCGCACTTGGCGACAGAATGAAGCAGGAAATTCATGCCCTGTCCATGAAAACTCTGACACCGGAACAGTGGGCGGAAAGCAGCCAAGCGTAACCCCCAGTTGGCTGGCCTGTAGCGATTGGCGGCTTACCACGAAAATCGCGGCAAGTTTGTCGAGTGGATATCAATCTCCGCAAGCTTGCGCCTATTTATGCGGCCGTTGCCATCGCTCCCCGCATTTTCTCCATTGCCTTGACTTCAATCTGACGAATACGCTCGGCAGATACGCCCAACTCGCCGGCAAGATCATGCAGTGTTGCGGTGTCTTTTTCCCGCAGCCAGCGCGCCTCGATGATGTGCCGGCTACGTGCGTCCAGGCTGGCCAGCGCCTGTTCCAGCCCTTCTCCGCGCAAGCGTCTGGTTTGTTCGGCTTCCAGCAATTGTGGCGGTTCTGAACCGTCGGTGAGATAGGCGATGGGACTGAATGTTTCATCATCGTCTTCAGACAGCGGTTCCAGCGAAATGTCGCGTCCGTTGAAACGGGTTTCCATTTCCACCACTTCCTCGGCTTTGACGCCCAACTGCTTGGCCATGGCATTAACTTCCTCGGGATTCATGGTGTCCAGAACTGGCTTCATGCTGCGCAGGTTAAAGAACAGCTTGCGTTGCGCTTTGGTCGTGGCGATTTTTACCAGCCGCCAGTTGCGCAGTATGAATTCATGCATTTCCGCCTTGATCCAGTGCACCGCGAAGGATACCAGCCTTACGCCGCGCTCAGGATCGTAGCGTTTGACCGCTTTCATAAGACCGATGTTGCCCTCTTGAATCAGATCAGCCTGGGGCAGACCGTAGCCTTTGTAACCACGGGCAATGGCAACCACTACGCGCAAGTGCGACAGAACCAGTTGACGGGCCGCGTCTATATCATCTTCATCCCTCAGGGATCGTGCCAAACGAATTTCTTCTTCCTGGGAAAGAATGCGAAAGCGATTGACAGCCTGAATGTAACTTTCAATGCTGCCGCCAACTGAAGGTATGGCTAAAGCGAAAGTCATATGTTCTCCTTGGATTCTGAAAAAATTAACCCTTCCCAATAAGAGCGCCAGCAGCTCAAAAAGTTCCTCAGGGGAATACTTAACCTCATGAATTAATTTGGTTCTATCTGCCACAGATGGTTTGCCACCGACAACCACGCGCCCACCCAGCCCAGGCATGCCGAGAATAACAACAGAGTCAGGCTGTCCTCGGGGGAAAGATGATAAAGAGACAAATCAACCGCATATAGCCGCGTCAAATTTCTCAGGTCATCATCTATCAGGTGGATTCCAAGGGAGATAATAAGCCATGCCGCCACCCCCCCAGCCATTCCCTGGATTGCACCGAAGTACAGAAAAGGACGGCGGATGAAACCGTTGGTGGCGCCGATCAACTTCGATACCTCTATTTCATCCCGCTTCGTGAGAATCTGCAGGCGTATGGTGTTGAAAGTCACAGCCACCAATGCAAAGCTCAGCAAGGCGGCGAGCATTAGCACCGCCAGCCGGCCTAGATTGATGAGCGCGTCCAGCCGCTTGGCCCACGCCGAGTCCAGCTGTATATGTTCGATCCGGGGCCACTTCTGCAGCTCTGCACGTAGTCCTTTCAGCGTCGCGGGCGAGAGGCTTCTGGCATTAATTACGAACGCGTCGGGAAGCGGATTCCGTTCAAGACCGTCCACAAGGTCCGCCAATCCACTATCTTGCTTGAGCTGCTCCAGAGCACTTTCCCTGGAAATGAACTCAAAGCTCGCTACCTGTGGATGCTCCTTTAGGCGTGCTCCAATTTTCGCTACCTCGTCGCTGTCCGCATCCAGTTTCAGAAACAGGCTCAATTGCGGTGCGCCTGAAACCTGAGCAGAGAAAGCCTGGAGGTTTTCCAGCAGCACGTAAACTCCAGCGGGCAGGCTGAAGGCAATCCCGATCACGATAATACTGAGCAGGTTCCCGAGGGGCGCGCCGGCCAGCCGTTTAAACGCCAGGACAAAGGCGTACCAGTGATGAGCAGCCCACACGCTCATATCGTCAATTCACCGTGATTGAGCGAAAAAATACGCAGGGGTGTGCCGCCCAGCAATTCCACATCATGGGTGGCTATCAGGACGGTCACGCCCACTTGATGAAATGACTTGAACATAGTCATGATGTCTTTTGCATAATCGGCATCAAGATTGCTGGTTGGCTCATCGGCGATCAGTATGGAAGGCCGGTTTACGATTGCGCGGGCGATGCACAAGCGTTGCTGCTCACCCCCGGAGAGCGTGATGGGCCGCGTTTTTTCCCTGTCCAGCAATCCTACCTTGTCGAGCGCGGCACGCACTCGCCCGGTTGCCGCTCTGGAATCAAACCCGCTGATTTGTAGAGGCAGCAGCACGTTATCGAATACGGTGCGGTCAAACAGGATTTTTTGATCCTGAAAAACCAGCCCGAGATTACGCCGCAGAAACGGGATTGCGCCGCTCTTGAGCGCGCTGACATTCTGACCATTGACGATAATACTGCCGGAAGTAGGACGCTCGATGGCGGCAATAAGCCTCAGCAGCGTACTTTTACCCGCACCTGAGTGGCCGGTAATCAACGCCATCTCGCCTGCCTCAAGCGTAAACCCGATATTCCTGAGCGCATTGAAACCGTTGGGATAACGCTTGCAGACTTGATTAAAGCTGATCATGGAAAAGTCTTCACCGCAAAAGCTTCATTTTAACTCCTCAAGAGCGCTTGCGTCCTTTGAGGATTGAAACCCGTCGTACCGAATCACTTTGTCCTCAGTCAAACAGCGCCTCGACAAACTCACTTGCGTCGAACGGCCTCAAATCATCCATGCCTTCGCCCACGCCTATGAAGCGTATTGGTAATGGCTGTTTTTGCCGGCGTTGTCTGGCGATAGCGGCAAT
>JBDSSX010000307.1:0-16429 GCA_039928555.1 Nitrosospira sp.
TACAACACCAGCGTTATGCCAGCGAAGTTGAAGGCTTGATAAAAGAAATCTCGCAGGATTTACATCAGTTAGCTGAAATGATCCCTTTTCTGGAGGGGATGAGTACCGCCCTGCTCATGAGCAACGGTGAAAATATTGAGAAAACATTTGATCTTTACTGGACACCATTTCAACTCAACAAAGGCATTGAACTGGTACGTTTCTACAGTAAGTCGAATCAATTGCTGGCAACCTGGGGCAGTCCTGAATCCGATATGCACGGAGGCAAGGCTATGCTGAATTGGGTTCGTGAAGTTAATGTACAAGAGCAGCCCATCAGTCCTCTTAATTGCGTAGAAAGCTGTATGCAGTTTGTTGTGGCACCCTTGCTGGTTGAGGGGATCAGCGTTGGCGTAGTCGTCGTCGGGATTTCCCTGGTCGATGCGGTCTTGGGGTTCAAAAATATATCAGGCGCCGATATTGGCTTGTTTATCAAAGAACAGGACAACGCACCTAAAAATCATGGAATGAGAATCCCAAACTGGGGTGTCCGGATTGCCGCACTTACCAGCAAAGGAAGAAACCTCGCAATCCTCAATAAAACCGCCGAACAATACCCGGATTTTAACAGCCTTGAAAATGGTGTGCAGGTTTCCCTGGGCAGCCGTCACCAGCAAATAAAACTGCTTTCCCTGGGAAAAGAAAATCAAACCGGCAAAGCAAAGTTGATAGTCATCACCGATATCACTTCCACCATCGATGTCATTAACAGTTTGACATGGCAAAATGTAATAACAGGTTTGGTAGGACTTCTGTTGTCCGTCATATTACTGTTTGCAATCCTTACAAAACCGCTGTCGCGATTCAAACACATTGTCTTTGCTTTACCGCTCTTAGCCCACAGTAATTTTGAGAAATTTCGCTCATCACTCCATTCCGCGGGCCATAAACAATGGCTCAAGGATGAGATTGACATGCTCGATGAAACAGCGGTCGCCCTGTCTTATCAACTTGAGAAACTTGAGGATCAGGTTGCCGACCGGACGCGCATATTAGCGGGAAAAATGGATGAATTGAGCAAGGAAAGGGATTTCATTACAAACCTGCTTGATATCGCACAGGTAATTGTGCTTACACAGGATGCCAATGGCAAGATCATAACGCTTAATACCCACGGCGAAATGCTTATTCAATATACGGAACAAGAACTGCAAGGAAAGCCTTTCATCGAACTTCTTGCTCTTGAAAATGATCTGAAGGACTTGTCTGCCCATCTTGAGGAAGTGCGGTCTGAACAAAGAGACCAACTGCGTCATGAAGCCAATATCTTGTGCAAAGATGACTCGGTACGTCACATCCTCTGGTTGCACTCCCGTCTGACGCGGCACGCAGCGGATGATCCAGCGATGTTATCGGTAGGTCTCGATATGACGGAACATAAGCGTACGGAAGGCCGGTTGGCCTGGCTGGCCGATCATGACCCGCTTACGGATTTATTCAATCGGCGCCGCTTTCAGGAAGAACTGGAGCAGATGCTCAATTTGGCCGCGCGTTATAACTATTCGGGTGCATTACTCTTTTTCGACTTGGATCAGTTCAAGTACATCAACGACACGAGCGGACACCAGGCAGGTGATGCTTTATTGAAGATGGTTGCGCGCATGTTGCTTGGCAGCATACGCAGCGTCGATATACTCGGACGGCTGGGTGGGGATGAATTCGCGGTAATATTGCCACAAACTACCTCTGAAGGAGCGATAGAAGTCGCAAAAAATGCTCTGGCATCCCTGAACCAGGGAAAGCTGACTGTAAACGGCCGAACTCATAAGGCATCCGCCAGTATTGGTATTGCCCTCTTTCCGGAGCATGGAAACAATGTTCATGATCTGCTGGCGGCAGCGGATCTCGCCATGTACCAGGCAAAGGAAGCAGGTCGTGGCGGCTGGCACTTGTTTTCCAACGAAGAGAAAACCCGCGAACGCATGCACACGCTTGTATATTGGAAAGAGAAGATTGAGTATTCCTTTTTGCATGACAGGTTTTTCTTCTATTTTCAGCCCATTATGCATATTTCAAGTAAAGCCATCGACCATTATGAAGTATTGTTGCGCATGCGCGATAATGACGGAACAATACTTGCGCCCCATCTTTTTATACCCGCGGCAGAACAAACTGGTCTTATTCATGCCATTGATCATATGGTCTTGCGGAAATCCATTGCCCTGTCGGCTGAAATCCAGCAGCGGGGATACAACGTCCGTTTCTCGATAAATTTATCCGCCCATGCATTTCACGATCCGGAATTACTGTCGATCTTGACAGGGGCTTTCGCTGACTATGGCGCCGATCCATCTACCTTCATGTTTGAGATAACCGAGACAGCGGCTTTGGAAGATCTGTCCGCCGCACGAGAACTCATGGAAACGATCAAAACCCTTGGCTGCAGTTTTACGCTGGATGATTTCGGTGTTGGTTTCTCTTCCTTTTATTACATACGGCAACTCCCGATTGATGTAGTAAAGATCGATGGTTCGTTTATACGAAATTTAGCCGATAACCCCGACGATCAAGTCCTGGTAAAGGCGCTATGCGATGTGGCGAAAGGGTTCGGAAAGCAAACAACGGCTGAGTTTGTAGAGAGTGCCGCAACATTTTCTTTGCTTGAAAAAATGCAGGTAGATTATGCTCAAGGTTACTGGATAGGAACACCGGTCCCGGCGCATGAATCGCCCTTCAAAGATTTCTTGCGAGGGTGAGAAGGGGAAACCTGTGGTTAAGGCTTCAACCCGAATATTTCATAAATTCGCGTGATGATTGCGCAGGATTTTGTTTTGTAGGGACATTCTGCGAAAGAGTGGCGTAGTTACTCATACGCCCGACTGAACAAAATTTCCATACGAAACAAAAGACCAGCGAGGGCACGCGTCAATTTATGAAACATTCGGGTTAGGTGGCTTGAGCGGTGCCCGCTGCTCTCTCCCGCATCAATAGCTTCTCCGTGAGCCTGCAAGTTTGGATTTAGGTTGAAAGATCAGGTTTATTCGCTCTGACCAGGTTTATCAGGACTTATTCGTGGCGCCTGTTCCGTAGCCTCACAGGGGGGTTCCTTCTCGGCGGATTTTCCCAGGTAGGTGTTTGCATAAGAAGCGATTAATATCATTACGGACAACGCAAAAACCCTTGTCAGTTCCATCTCCCCATGCTCTCCGAATGATTTTTGATCTCCCTTTAGTTAAATGCGGCGGGAAGATAATTGTCCTGCATCTTACGGATTCTGAGGATATGGACAATTGGACTTAAGTACACCCGGCACCACTGGAACATCGGAGCCATAATTTTCCACTATGGCTCAGACCATTTCCTGACCGCATTCGTTGCGGGCGGCTTTCCTGATATTCACGCTTCATCAGGTTCCGGGTTTTCGGCAAATTCCGGCTCTACCCTGACAGTGGGCATGCCGGGTGAGTTGGATTCCTGCCTGCCAATCTTGCCCGGAATCTTGGGCGTGTCGCATACGACATCCGCATTTTGTGCACGGTGGCGCAAGGCATGATCCATCAGCACCAACGCCAGCATTGCTTCAGCGATGGGCGTGGCACGAATCCCTACGCAGGGATCGTGCCTGCCGTGCGTTTCCACTATCACCGGTTTGCCAGCCTTATCAACCGAGCGCCGCCCCAGACGGATGCTGGAGGTGGGTTTGACGGCAATATTAACGACAATATCCTGACCGGTGGAAATACCGCCCACTATGCCCCCCGCGTTGTTACTCAGAAATCCTTCGGGAGTGATTTCATCAGAGTGTTCGGTGCCCTTCTGCGCAACGGATGCAAATCCCGCGCCGATTTCCACACCTTTCACCGCATTGATACTCATCATGGCGTAGGCGATTTCCGCATCCAGCCGATCATACACCGGCTCGCCCCAACCCACCGGCACGCCTTCCGCCACGACGCTGATTTTTGCCCCGACTGACTCGCCCGTTTTGCGCAGCTTATCCATGAATTCTTCGAGACTGGGTACCAGGTCGGCGTCAGCCGCAAAAAACGGATTCTGGTTGACCATATCCCACTGTTTAAACGGGATATCCATGGGTCCCAACTGCGACATAAAGCCCCGTATTACCACGCCGTGTTTCGCAAATAACCATTTTCTGGCGATAGCCGCCGCCGCAACCCGCACCGCGGTTTCGCGTGCGGAGGAACGTCCGCCGCCGCGGTAATCGCGTATGCCGTATTTCTGCCAGTACACATAGTCCGCATGTCCTGGCCGGAAGCTATCCATGATCTTGCCGTAATCCTTGCTACGCTGATCCTCGTTGCGGATCAGCAGCGCAATGGGCGTGCCGGTGGTCTTGCCCTCGAATACGCCGGAGAGGATTTCCACGGTGTCGGATTCGCGACGCTGCGTTACATGACGCGAGGTACCAGGCTTGCGCCGGTCCAGATCCCACTGGATATCTTCAGTGGATAATTCCATCCCCGGCGGACATCCATCCACCACACAACCAATGGCGGGACCGTGAGATTCACCAAAAGAGGTGACGCAAAAAAGCTTACCAAGGGTATTACCGGACATTTTATTTTCTCGCCAAATCAAGGCCTCAAGTTTAACATATCCCTTTCACCCCTCCACCCCGCCATCCAGTCAGACATGGAATGAACCGATCATGACAAAACCTGATCCCGATAAATTGAAGGGTCCCGGCGGTTTGACCTTGCGCCAGATTCATGAACAGGTGAAACTGAGCACAGCCCGTGATCGATTACCCAGCATGCAAAAAAAGTCCGTACAGACGATCAACCTCAACCGCTGGCGGCGGTTTGTCCGTTATGTATGGGATAAAAGTAAAGGAAAATCATGAAAGCCATACTGATGAATTTCCCGGGTGAGCGGGATGTATTGACAGCAGCCGATGTACCCACCCCAACGCTTACCGATCCATCCAGCGTACTGGTAAAACTGCACGCCGCGGGTGTGAACCCGATAGACACCAAGGTACGCAGGCTCAATATGTATTATCCCGATAAGCTGCCTTCAATTCTGGGCTGTGATGGCGCGGGAGTGGTGGAAGCGGTAGGCGGTTCGGTCACGCGCGTGCGCCCGGGCGATGAAGTATTTTTTTTCAACAATGGCTTGGGCGGCTCACCGGGAACGTATGCCGAATACACGGTGGTACGGCAGGAATATCTGGCATTGAAACCGAAAAACCTTTCCATGCTGGAAGCGGCCGCCATACCGCTCGCAATGATTACAGCATGGGAGGCGCTGGTAAATCGCGGCAGTATGAGTAAAGGCCGGTCCACGCTCGTTCACGCGGGCGCGGGCGGCGTGGGTCATATCGCGATTCAGCTTGCCCGCTACCTGAACGCGCCGGTCGCCACCACTATATCATCCACCCGGAAGGCCGAATTTGTGCAATCTCTGGGGGCGGAACTGGCAATCAACTATATCGAGCAAGATTTTGTGGAAGCGATACTGAACTGGACGGATGGACTGGGCGTGAGACTTGTCATGGATACGGTGGGCGGCGAAACCTTCTGTAAATCTTTCGCCGCAACCCGCCTATATGGCCGTGTAGTGACGCTGCTCTCGACCACATGCGATATCAGGCACACCGATACCGCCCGGCTACGCAACCTCACTGTCGGCTATGTGCAAATGACCGCCCCGCTCTATTTCGGTATACACCGGGCGCGTGTGGCGCAGACCCGCATACTCGAGCATGGCGCGATGCTGTTCGAGCGGGGTTTTCTCAACGTTCACATTAGTCATGCACTACCACTAGAAAAGGCCGCCGAGGCGCACCGATTGATCGAAACCGGACACACCACCGGCAAGATAGTGTTGCAGATTGTCTGAACAGCCGGTGAATTCCGCCGCGGTTGCAAATTTTATTTATCTAGCAGCCTGTCGGACATGAAGAATCGAAGCGAAAAAGTGACGGGGCGAGAACAGATTTTGACGATTTTGAAGGCCAATAGTTATTCTATTGGCTGAAAAAGCGGCGAAATATGGACCGGCCAGACGCTTTTGCAGCCGATTTCCTTTAAGTCCGAGAGGCTGCTAGCGGTGCTGTCTGCGATAGCATCTCAATCCCCCACGCCACACCAAAACCCGTAACGTCGCTGCCAACCGCGCCCAATCCACCCTTGTTACTGCTCGCGGAGAGATCCATATGCAGCCAAGGTATATCACCCACAAACCGGTTGAGAAAACGTGCGGCGATAATGTGATCCGCCTCGCCCTCCAGGGTGCACTGCTTGACGTCGGCGATATTGCTTTCCAGTTCCGCGTCGTAATCGGCATCCATCGGAAATGCCCAGGTTCGCTCGCCACTTGCCTTTCCCGCTGTCAACGCCTTCTGCACCAACTCTTCCCGGTTACCGAGAATGCCGCTGTAACGTGATCCGAGCGCCACGTGCATGCTGCCGGTCAGCGTCGCGAAATCAATCATTACATCGGGCTTCTGTTTCGCCGCCAGCGTCAGCGTGTCCGCCAGCACCATCCGGCCTTCGGCGTCGGTATGGATAATCTCGACAGTAGTGCCATTCAATGCTGTGACGACATCGTTCTGCTTGTAGGCGCGAGGGCTGATGTGGTTCTGGGCAATGGCGAGCCAGCAATCGATGTTCACTGGCAGGCTGGCTCGCGTTGCGGCCAATAAAATGCCCAAGGCCACGGCGGAACCATTCATGTCCTCATGCATACCGTGCATGTAGCGAGGCGGCTTCAAATTGTGACCCCCGGTATCAAAGCAGATACCCTTGCCTACCAACGCCACGGTTTTATGCGCATGCTTGATGCGCCGCTGCAAATGCACGATGGCGGCATCTTCGGGGTCGCTACCCTGGGCCACAGCGACAAATGCACCCGCACCCATCTTGCGCAGTGCCTTGATATCAAACTCCTGATACTTCCAGCCTTCGCTGGCCGCAAGCTTCTTGACATGTCTGCGATAAAGCCCCGGCGTCAATTCATTGGGTGGCAGCATCGTGAGTTCACGCGCGAGCAGATTGCCTTCCGCCTTGGCTTGCGTCAAGGCAAAGTTGTTCGCGTCTTTGTATCCGTGCAACACGATTCTTGCCAGCGGCTTTCTGCCCGGCTTTTTCTTGCTGGTTTTCCGCGATGGCAGCACTGAACCGTTGATCCAGGCGGCGTATACCGCCAGTTCCGCGAATGCGCGTTTTTCGACCGAATTACCGTAAATCGCAACACATATTTCCGCCGGACTTTCCTCCAACAGTAGTTGCATGGCTTTGCGAACGGAGGTTTGCTGCTCGAATAGGGATTTACCTGAATCCACCATGACCCATGCGCACAAGGCTCCGTTGCCAAGATTGGCGGCTGCTGGTGTATCGCCAACTTCTCCGGGCCGCATTCTGCGCCGCGATAACAGAGCTTCCAGCACATTCTTACCCAGGAAATCAGGTTTGTTCTGAAACTTATCCGAAATCTTAGCCAGCTTGGGCAGCACCACCAGGATATGCGTTGCCTTGGTGGATTGACTTATGGGCGAGGCATTCTGTGTCAGCGTTGCGAGCATATTGGCGCCTTATCCTGTAAAATATAAGTTTGTTATTATATACACCATGCGTCTATTCCGCCCGCCGCACGTAAGCCCAAGAATTTTGCCCGTCACCTGAGCTCCCATGCGCCAGTATCTTGACCTAATGCGGCATGTGCTCAGGCACGGGCACAAGAAATCCGACCGCACAGGCACCGGTACGCTTTCCGTATTCGGCCACCAGATGCGTTTCAGCTTGTCGGAAGGATTTCCACTGGTAACCACCAAGAAGTGCCATCTGAAATCCATCATTTATGAATTGCTATGGTTTCTGCAAGGTGATACCAATATCAAGTACCTCAAGGATAATGGTGTCTCCATCTGGGATGAATGGGCCGGCGAGAATGGCGATCTGGGTCCCATATATGGCCGGCAGTGGAGATCCTGGCCGAGTGTGGAGAAACAGGAAATCGATCAGATAGCCGAGGTAATCGAGCAGATCAGGAATACCCCCGATTCACGACGCATGGTCGTCTCATCCTGGAATGTAAGCGAGTTGAATAAAATGAAATTGCCGCCATGCCACGCCTTATTTCAGTTCTACGTTGCTGACAGCAAGCTTTCATGCCAGCTCTATCAGCGCAGCGCCGATATTTTCCTGGGCGTTCCGTTCAATATCGCCTCTTACGCGCTGCTCACGCTGATGGTGGCACAAGTATGCAATCTGAAACCTGGGGATTTTGTGCATACGTTGGGCGATGCCCATCTTTACCTCAATCATCTGACACAGGCGCGGGAACAACTAAGCCGTGAACCCAGAAAATTGCCGGTGATGAATTTGAACCCGGCAATCGATAGCATTTTTGGATTCGGGTACGAGGATTTTATGCTGGAAGGCTATGACCCTTATCCGGCAATCAAGGCGCCGGTCGCGGTATGACTCCCCGCCGTCTTTCCATTCTGGTGGCCATGGCCAGAAATCGCGTTATTGGCAAGAATAATGCGTTGCCGTGGCGGCTGCCCCCCGATCTGAAGCGCTTCAAGGCACTTACCATGGGGCATCCCATCATTATGGGTCGTAAAACTTACGAATCCATCGGCAGGCCGTTACCGGGCCGCACCAGCATTATCGTTACACGGCAACCCGATTACAAAGCCGAGGGCGCTATCGTAGTGGGGTCATTGGCGACTGCGCTAAGAACCTGTTACGAGTGTGCCGATACGGCTGAGAGCTTCATCATCGGCGGAGCTGAAATATTCCAGCAAGCGCTGATTGTCTGCGACCGATTGTATATTACCGAGATTCAGAAAGATTTTGATGGGGACGTGCTATTTCCCAAATTCAGTCAAGGCGAATGGCGCGAAACGTCACGCGAGAAACATCATTTGGATGATGATGAATTGGAATACCATTTTATCGTGCTTGACCGCAAGTGGAATTAAACCCGGATATTTCACGAGACCGGCACCGGAAAAAACTGCTGTAGGGGGCATGAATGTGGCATCTAATCAATTGGCTGAAATCCAATTTTTAGCACTGGCCTTGCGGGTACTGCCGGGTACTTTGCGACATCTTCCCGTGATCGAGCGAAATATTCGGGTTAAGGATATGTCTACGGAGGTTAAGGATATGTCCACGGCCGGAGCAAAAAAAACGGCGGGGCACGTCTTTATTGTGTCCGCCGTCTTTCGTTCCACAACTCTATTTTTATTTCCTGGTTACAACACCATCACATCCGGTAACGGGAAACCGTTGAAGTTGCTGGCATAGGCAGTAGTGTAGGCGCCGGCATTGGGAATATAGATAAAATCTCCTTCCTGAATATCCTCCGGCAACATTTCGTCACGCATGAGGATGTCCACCGAATCGCAGGTCGGTCCGGCAACGGACCAGGGAATGTCCTGCCCCTTGCGATCAGAAAGAATTTCATAGCGCAGACCCTCGGTAACCTCGATCACGCCGCCAAACATGCCCGCGTCCCAATACATCCAGCGCTTGCCATTGCGGGTGGCTGTCCCCACCACGCGGCAAACGAAATACGCGGCGTCAGACACCAGGTAACGCCCCGGTTCGGCCATGACGCGAATACTCTCCGGCAGTTCCGCGATAGCCGTATTCACGACTTCCGCTATTATTTCAATCGAAGGAATGGGCTTGACATGACGCACGGGATAACCGCCGCCGATATTGAGCAGGCGCGGGGTCAATCCGGCACGGCGCATATCGGCAAAAACTTTTTTGGCCCGCTCGATACCCACTCGCCAGTTCTGCGGGTTGCGGCACTGAGAGCCTACATGAAAAGTCACCCCGGCAAGGTCGGCTTTAAGTTTTGCCGCTTCGTTAATAATATCCTTGATCTCCGCGGCGTGTGTGCCAAATTTACCCGCCAGCGGCCAATCGCTACCGATGTTGGGCGTATCGATGCGCAAATACATTTTTGCATCCGGCTTGACGCTCACGATTTTACGCAGCTCTTCGACACTGTCCAGCACGTACCATTCAACGCCTTTAGACGCCGCATACTCCAGATACGCCCGTGATTTCATCGGGTTACTGTAATATATCTCCACAGCGGGCACACCCAGGCTGAGCAGCAGATCCAGTTCGGAGATAGAGGCGATTTCAAAACCCACACCCTCTTCGATCATGGTTCTTAGCACGCGTGGATCGGGATTAGCCTTGACGGCATAGTGCGGCTGCACCCGTGGCATGGTAGCTTTGAAACGGCGTGCTTTGTTGCGGATAATATTGCTGTCAACCAGCAGGAACGGCTTACTGTAGCCCTTTTTAAGGGCTGCCTGGACATACTTAAAATCCAGACTGACTTCGGGATGGGTGTCGAATATTGCTTCGGCTTCTACTTGTTGGCGTAGAGCGGCGGTGTGCATTTGCATGAAAGTCTCCTTAAGGAGGCGCTACGTTACGGGAATATGGATGTTTACCAGATCAACCGTGTCAAAATAGTTTGCTTTGCTTTTCATGATGACCTCCTGTTCTTCAATTTACACATTGGAAAAAAGCGGATTATAGACTTCATTTTGCCGGAATCAAGCATTTTTTTCGAGTCTAAAAAAAATAATTCCGCACAAGGGAAATTCTGTGGAGAAACCCATCCCGCATCACGTTATCGTTGCCGATTCTTAACAGTAATATTGGGGTGAGGCGTCCTATAGCAACCGATAATTTGGTGGCTTTTCTAGTAGCCTGCCCAACTTGAAGAATCGAAGCGAAAAAGACTGGGTGAGGACCGATTTTGAGGATTTTGAAGGTCAATAGGTGTTCTCTTGTCCCTTATAGGCCGAAAGAGGTGAGATATGGACCGGCCCGATGCTTTTACAGCCGGCCTTTGCAGCCGATTTCCTTTAAGTCCGGCAGGCCACCAGAGGTATGCTAAGCATAAAGGCGGCCCCATTCCGAACCATTTTCGTGACCGGACGAGGCCTGTCTCGATCCGGCAAATGAAATCAAATTTTCGGCAGAGTCACACCCTGCTGTCCCTGATATTTTCCGCCGCGATCTTTATAGGAGATTTCGCATACTTCGTCGGATTCAAAGAAAATCACTTGAGCCACTCCCTCGTTCGCGTAAATCTTGGCAGGCAGCGGTGTGGTGTTTGAAAATTCCAGTGTGACATAGCCTTCCCATTCCGGCTCAAACGGGGTGACATTGACAATGATGCCGCAACGCGCATAGGTGGATTTTCCCAGACAAATGGTCAGTACATTGCGCGGAATGCGGAAATACTCGACGGTGCGTGCCAGCGCAAAGGAGTTGGGCGGGATGATGCAAACCTTGTTCTTCACGTCGACGAAGGAGTTGGAATCAAAATTCTTGGGGTCGACAATGGTAGAGTTGATATTGGTGAATAGCTTGAATTCATCCGAACAGCGAATATCATAGCCATAACTCGAAGTCCCGTATGAAACGATCTTGTGGCCATTCGCATACTTGATCTGATTGGGCTCAAAGGGCTCGATCATGCGATGCTCCGCCGCCATGCGACGAATCCACTTGTCAGACTTGATGGTCATTTTTGAAGGACGAGAAGTGGAATGTTAAGCGTGAACAGGTGGCAGCCGTTGCCGGTCGGTTCTCCGCAAGGGTTATCAAGTATCCTGAATCACTATGTTTGCAAATAATGCCGAGTGATCCAGCGACAACTCGTCGATCCTGACCGCGAGGCGGCGAGCAATACCACGATAAATCTCCGCTATCCGCCCGTTGGGATCCGTTACCACCGTGGGGGCGCCGGCGTCAGTGTGTTCGCGGATTTTGATGTCGAGCGGTAGCGCGCCCAGAAACTCCACATCGTAATCCTTGCACATCTTTTCCCCGCCCCCTGCGCCGAAAATATGCTCTTCGTGACCGCACTGAGAACAAATATGGGTACTCATATTTTCGACAATGCCGATAATGGGAATACCCACTTTCTGGAACATTTTGAGTCCCTTGCGAGCATCCAGCAATGCGATATCCTGCGGGGTAGTAACAATAACGGCGCCGGTAACCGGCACTTTCTGTGCAAGCGTCAACTGAATGTCACCGGTACCGGGCGGCATATCCACAATGAGGTAATCCACATCGTTCCAGCGCGTATCATTCACTAACTGCTGCAACGCTTGAGTAACCATCGGCCCGCGCCACACCATGGGCGTCTCCACGTCAATCAGGAAACCGATGGACATGGCCTGGATGCCGTGCGCTTTCATCGATTCGATACTCTTGCCATCAGGAGATTCGGGGCGGCCGGTTATGCCCAGCATCTGGGGTTGTGAAGGGCCATAAATATCGGCGTCCAGAATGCCGACAGAAGCGCCTTCCGCAGCCAGTGCCAGTGCCAGATTTACCGCCGTGGCGGATTTGCCCACCCCACCCTTGCCGGAAGCCACCGCAATGATATTCTTCACGCCGGGAATGAGCTTAACTCCGCGTTGTACACTGTGGGAAACAATCTTGCTCGTGATATTGACACTCACGTGACCACTACCCGGAATGGTTTTGAGTTTGTCGGCCACCTGCTTCCGGATACTTTCGATCACGCTCTTTGCCGGATAACCGAGCACGATATCAAGTGAAATGTTATCACCATCTATTTTGATGTTACGCGCCTCATTGCTGACCACATAATCCTTGCCGGTGCTCAGATCGGTAATTTCCTTGAGAGCGGATTGCACTTGCTGTTCGGTGATAGCCACTTTACTACTCCTTTACCCTGCGCCTGCGGAACAAATAAACCAAACCCAACCTTAAATACTAACAAATATCGGAGTCGAGGGTCTGTTGACTAAAAAATAAATACGCGACATAAAGCCTCGCAGATTTAAACGACATCTAATTTACCGGCCAAAAAGCTGCAAGAAACCAAGCCGCTCAAGCAGACCAGGAATTGGTTTCCTTCAGTTCTACAGACCGCCAAGCCCGCAGTTTGTTACAATTGCATTTGACAATTTCTATAGACAATTGATGAACAAGCGAAAAATTCTCGTTACTTCCGCCCTGCCCTACGCCAACGGCAGCATCCATCTCGGCCATCTGGTGGAATACATTCAAACTGACATCTGGGTGCGTTTCCAGAAAATGCAAGGGCACGAGGTGCATTACGTGTGTGCCGATGACACTCACGGCACACCGATTATGCTTCGCGCCGAGCAGGAAGGTATTACCCCAAAACAGTTGATAGATCGTGTATGGCATGAACATAAAACTGATTTCGATAGCTTCCACATCGGTTTCGACAACTACTACACGACGGATTCACCCGAGAACCAGGAATTTTGCGAAGATATTTACCGTCAGCTCGAAGTTAAGGGTTTGATCGCCAAACGCTCAGTCGAGCAGTTCTATGACCCCGTCAAACAGATGTTCTTGCCCGATCGCTACATCAAGGGCGAATGTCCGAAGTGCCATGCCAAAGACCAATATGGCGACTCCTGCGAAGCTTGCGGCGCGACGTATTCGTCAACCAATCTGGTTGACCCATACTCCGCCATTTCCGGCGCAATCCCGGAACGCAAATCCTCAAAACATTATTTCTTCAAGCTTTCCGATCCGCGCTGCAAGGCTTTCCTTGAAAAGTGGGTTTTTGAATCATTCGAAGGTCAATCTGGCATTACACCAGAAATAAAACGACGGCTTCAGCCTGAAGCTGCCAATAAAATGAATGAGTGGCTTTCGGGTGGCCTGGTCGATTGGGACATTTCCCGCGATGCCCCCTACTTTGGCTTTCCGATTCCCGGCACAAGCGGCAAGAAATTCTTCTATGTCTGGCTGGACGCCCCTGTGGGCTACTTCGGCAGTTTCAAGAATTACTTCAAACAGAAGCAGCAATCCCAAGCGGAAATCGACGAATTTCTAAGGCCCGGTGGCAATACCGAAATGATACATTTCATCGGGAAGGACATTCTCTACTTTCACGCCCTGTTTTGGCCGGCAATGCTGGAATTCTCCGGCTATCGCACCCCCACCCAAATTTACGCTCATGGATTCCTTACCATCAATGGACAGAAGATGTCCAAATCCCGCGGGACGTTCATCACCGCGGAGAGCTATTTAACCCAAGGCTTGAAACCGGAATGGCTGCGCTACTACTATGCCGCAAAACTCAATGACAGCATGGAAGATATTGACCTTAACTTCGATGATTTCATTGCACGAGTTAACAGCGATCTGGTAGGAAAATATATCAATATAGCCAGCAGGTGCTCAGGTTTTATCACCAAGAAATTTGGCGGCAAGCTTACCCACACTATTTCAGAGGCCGGCAGAAAATGGTTCAATCAGTTTCTTTTCTGCGAATTGAGTGAAGGGGATACCTTTCTCGGCCGCCACGTCTCAATTGCATACTTTTATGATCGCAGGGAGTACAGCAAGGCGATAAGGGAAATAATGCTCGCGGCGGATGTCGCCAATCAATACGTGGATCGGATGAAGCCATGGGAGCTGGCAAAAAGCAGTGAACATGACATAGAATTACATGAGGTGTGCAGTGTGGCGTTGAATATGTTTCGAATTTTGACTGTTTATTTAAAACCGGTGCTGCCAAAACTTGCCATGGAAGCAGAGCGATTTCTTGGGGTAAGCCCCTTTGTCTGGAACGATGCCAACTCACAGAATAGATTATTACCTGACGGTCATCAGATTAACGATTATATGCATCTTATGAGCCGCATCGATTCCAGACAGATCGAGGCGTTGATCAAAGTCAATAAAGAAAGCCTGCAGCCATCAAAAACCAGACAACAAGTGCAAACCATGGATAAAAGTTCCTCCTCCTCGCCCCCCCTGGATGGGGAGAACGTAAAAGATACCGCGCCGGCAACTATCACGATTGACGATTTCGCCAAAATTGATCTCAGAGTGGCGAAAATAATTGATGCCGAGCATGTTGAAGGCGCGGATAAACTGCTGAAGCTCACCCTGGATATAGGGGTAGGGCAGCGCACGGTGTTCGCCGGTATAAAATCAGCCTATGACCCCGCACAGCTTAAAGGTCGCCTGACCGTCATGGTGGCTAATCTTGCGCCACGCAAAATGAAATTCGGCATCTCGGAGGGAATGGTGCTGGCCGCCGGGGGTGAGGACGGCGGACCTTACCTGCTCGCTCCGGATGAGGGAGCGCAACCGGGGATGAAGGTAAAATAGGTGACCTTCGCTCGGGCACACTCATAAACAGCGCGTTTGAGCGCGACGAGAAACCGGCTGATGTAAGCAGCGTCATGCGGGAGGTAGATGCCGCACTCAAAGAAGAAGCGGAACGGCAACGGTACAAGCGGGAAATGGCAAACAGGATACCCTCCTGATTTGAGCTCGCCCAAATAGCAAATCGCGAAGAATCAGCGATTCATTGGTCACCAAAAGTATTCAGTATATGGGTAACGAGGCCGTCCACACTGCAAGAACTGAAGAAAGGCTAACAAGATCCGCATTGAAACGGCCTGTCTCTGATAATCGCCGATTGGCTCCACGCGTCTGATACGTGTCAGGTTGCCTGACGTTGCCTGACCGCGGGGAATAGCTGAGTACCGGGGTAATGCTCCTGACCCCAGGAAATCATGGCCGCCAGCACCGGTCCCAAACTTTCACCTTTCTCTGTGAGAAAGTACTCATAGCGTGCAGGCTTCTGCTGATAGGCCTGCCGGGTAATGACACCCGCGGCTTCCAATTTCTTCAAGCGATCTGCAAGAATATTTGATGCGATTTTTTCTGGGGAGGATATTAATTCCAGGTAGCGGCGCTTGCCCAGAACCAGATCCCGAATAATCAGCAACGTCCATTTATCGCCAAAAATATCCAATGCATTCGTAAGCGGACAGCACGACCTCTCAAAAGCAAATTCTCCTTCCATCGTCTTATCGTCGTTCATAACTTGCCTGCACTAAAAATTACCGAGTTAATAATATAGTATAGTTACTTGCATTTTGCAATATATTAAGCTAAGCTTCACTCACTTGCTTATTGAAAGCTATAAAGTCAGGCATGACTGGCAAACTGGATTTTTATTATGTTGAAACTCCATCAGCTCAGCCAGTTTGAGCGTACATGGAGTATTCCTAATTATCAGCGGATATCGGAGTAAAAAATGTCAAACAAATTAGCTTATGAGCAGCGTAAAGCACCCATCGACGAATCGCTTCGGCCTTTATTAATCGGCGGCTTGAAGGGTATCGAAAAAGAGAGTCTTCGCATCACCCGCGCAGGATCCATCTCGCAGTTACCTCACCCGCTTCAGCTAGGGGCCGCATTGACGCATCCGCATATCACCACGGATTATTCCGAGGCGCTATTGGAATTGATCACGCCGGCATTATCCGATGGCAGCCAGATGCTGGGTTTTCTGACGGACTTGCATCAATACGTCTGTGCAAACATCAATGATGAACTGTTGCTGGCAGCCAGCATGCCTATCGGCGATTTGCGGGACCCGGCAATTCCTATTGCCGAAT
>JBDSSX010000308.1:0-2494 GCA_039928555.1 Nitrosospira sp.
GTGATGACCAGCCGCTATATTACCGGGCATGAAAGCGAAGGGCGCAGCCTGAGATGGACCGAATGGTTCGAGCGCGGGTTTACTAAACTATTGGGCGTCTATGAACGCATGCTTGATTTGGCGCTCCATCATCACCGGGTGGTGTTAGGTATTGCCGTTGGAACTTTCGTTGCCACGGGTCTGCTGTTCGTGGCGCTGCCCAAAGGTTTTTTTCCTACCGAGGATATCGGTCAGGCCCTGATCACAGTGGAGGCCGTGGAGGATATTTCGTTTCCCGCCATGTCCGAGCTATTGCAGCGTACCGGAGACGTCATTCGCGCCAATCCCGCGGTTGATACATTGATTGTCAATGCTACCGATAGCAATAGCGCTCGGCTATTCATGACCCTCAAGCCGCGCGACGAGCGAGCGTCCCTTGATAAGATCATTGAGGACCTCCGCCGGGACGTGAGCGCCGTCCCTGGCGTGAATGTCTTCATAAACCCCATTCAGAATCTCAGGCTTGGCGGTCGCACCAGCAAGAGCCGCTATCAATATGTCATGCGCAGCGTGCGTGCCGGCGAGCTGCGCGCGGCGGCGGATAACCTCATGTCACGCATGCGTGAAGACGCCATCTTTCGCGATGTTACCAGCGACTCCCAACTGAAAGGGTTGCAGGCAGTACTCGATATCGATCGCGATAAGGTCAACCTGCTGGGTGTGCAAATGGCTGATATCCGTTCCGCACTTTATAGCGCCTTCGGCGAGCGCCAGGTTTCCACAATCTTTACCTCAACCGACAAGTATCAGGTTATTCTGCAAGTTGCCGCCGAAGATCGCGCCGACGAGAGTGCTTTCAACAAAATCCATTTGCGCGCCAAGAATGGTGCGCTGGTTCCGCTATCGAGCGTTGCATCGGTCAAACGCGAAGTAGGGCCGGTCGCGATCAATCACGCGGGGCAACTGGAGGCCTTGACCATCTCATTCAACCTTGCTCCCGGTGCGGCGCTGGGTGATGCCTCAGCCCGTATCGATCAGTTCAAGCGCGAGCTGAATATGCCGGCGAGTGTTCTGACCAGTTATGCGGGCGATGCCGCGGCGTTCCAGTCTTCACAAGCGAGTCAGGTCGTATTGATTGTTGCCGCATTGCTGGTAATCTATGTGCTGCTTGGCGTGCTGTATGAGAGCTACATCCATCCTCTCACGATTCTTTCCGGGCTGCCCTCCGCGGCGGTAGGTGCGCTGGCGATGCTGTGGTTATTCAATATGGAGCTATCCATCATTGCCATGATCGGTATCCTGATGCTGATTGGTATTGTCAAGAAAAATGCCATCATGATGATCGACTTTGCGCTTGACGCGCAGCGAAATGGCGGCATGGCGCCGTATGAAGCGATCAGGACGGCCTGTCTATTGCGCTTTCGCCCCATCATGATGACCACTCTGGCTGCCCTGATGGGTGCGCTTCCGATCGCTCTTGGTTTGGGTGCCGGTGCGGAATTGCGTCAACCGTTGGGCCTCGCGGTCGTAGGGGGGCTGTTGTTCTCGCAGGTCATCACGCTTTTCATTACGCCGGTGATCTATCTATATCTGGATCGTTTCTCCGGCAAGGGACCGCTCAAACTGGAAACGGATCAGCAGCAAGCAGCGTAGTTGACAGAGAAATGGAGTATGAGGACATATCATCCTAAATTAGGTAGTTGACGCTCATTTAATAGATCAGTGTTATGGATTAATAACAATATTTCGTATTATTTGATTCTCACCTTCTGGGTGAGGCCGCTACGGGGTGAATTGCACAGTTCTTGCGGCACAGGGTTGCGTTGTTCGCAACGTCTTGGAATGGAACGACCATTCCGCGTCGTTGCGCCTTGCCCTGCACCCCAAAAACCGCACACTTCACCTCATCCAACTACCGGATTTAGGATCATTATGAAAATTGAATTTATAGTATTGCCTTTATGAACCTCATCAAGCTTTCCTTCCGAATGCTTCGCCGCGACTGGCGCGCGGGCGAGTTGCGTGTGCTGGCCTTTGCGTTGGTAATCGCCGTGGGTGGCATGACGACGGTGGGCTTTTTCGCAGACCGGGTACAGTTGGCGCTTTCCCGCCAGGGCAATCAGTTGCTTGGCGCGGATCTGATAATTTTTGCTGACCATCCCCTGTCCGCGCATTATGCGGATGAAGCGAGACGGCGCGGGCTGGCTGTTTCCACCGCGATTAAATTTCCCAGCATGGCCGCGAAGGGAGAGACTAGTCTGTTGACCGAGATCAAGGCGGTTACCGCTGGTTATCCCTTGAGAGGTGAATTGCGCATCAGTGAGGATTTTAGCGATCTGTCATCCCCCCGGCCTACGCATATCGCCAATGCGATTCCCGCACCCGGATCGGCATGGGTGGATGAGAAACTCATGATTCGTCTTGGTCTCGATCGGGGCGACAAGATCGAGCTGGGCGCGGCATACCTGACTGTTACCGCACTGATAACGCAGGAGCCGGATTATTCAATTGGTTT
>JBDSSX010000309.1:0-1895 GCA_039928555.1 Nitrosospira sp.
GACAGCGGGCGATATGCAAGTCCAGTGGCTGATAAAGCCCCGACCCGCCATGCTCCAGCAACACATCCTTGCCGGCGATACCCATATCCGCCGCGCCGTATTGCACATAAGTCGGCACGTCCGAAGCGCGTACGATGATAAGCCGTACGTTATCGCGGTTGGTGGCGAGGATCAGTTTACGCGACGTCTCAGGGTCGTCCAGCGCGATAACACCCGCCGCTTTCAACAGCGGCGCGGTATCGTCGAAAATGCGGCCCTTGGAAAGAGCAACGGTGATGCGGGTCATAGGGAATCCGTAAAAAATCTATTTTACCCCAAAGCGGCCACGTCAGACTTGCCGAACAGTAGCTTACAAAGTTTAGTTGGCGGTAATTTTGATTTAATTCTCCATCATAAGGTTAAAACCACCGGCTTTAGCCGGTCAGGTTTGGCGGCGATATTTTACAGACGTTAAATTGCAGACCGACGTTGCACACTGCGTTTTTAGCGTAGGTCCCATGCTTCACGGACTTCAGTCCGCAGCGGCCGGAGCCTCAACCCACCAGCTTTAGTTGGTAGCTATTGAGTTTATAACCACTAAAAAAATTAAAGTAATCAATACCCTGTAAAATATTAATGTACCTTAAATTCCGAATCCCGACATGGCCATGACATGTCGTGTGATGCTCATGCGCTGATGCAGGATGCGTACCACCTCGGTTGCATCCTGCCGTGTCCGGTACACGATGACATGCGAACCAAAAAAGTAGAGACGGTGCGTGTCCGGCAGTTCCGCGGCCTGATGTCCAAGCTGCGGACTTTGGCTAAGAAGCAGAAGGGCATCGTTCAGCTTGGCGCGGTAGGTCAGCAATTGCTCATGCCCCCACCGCTCGCCTGTGTAACGCAGGATGCAGGTGAAGTCTTTCTGTGCTTCCGGTGAAAGTGCGAGGCAGAGTTTAGGGGAGGACATCAGGATCAATCGGCTGGCCGTTGTGCATGGCGGCGATAGCGGATTGCGTGATACGCTCCATCAGTTCCGGCGTATACGGCGCGCCTTCGCCCCGATCAAGCTGTGCGTCGCCCTTGGCGATCGCTACCTGCCATGCGGCCACGCGGCTTTCATCGGCCTGCATTCGGCGGATTGCGTCGCGGATTACTTCTGTGGCGTTGCCATAGAAGCCACTGGCGACCTTGCCTTTGATATAGCCCTCCATTTCGGCGGACAGATTGACGTGCATGGTCATGAGATAACCTCCTGCCAAAGATATACGCAGCATATCCATAATATGGATACAGGTCAATCTAGTGCTTCGGCCACCGATTACCGACAACCTTGCTTTGTGAGGGGTTTAGGGAGCAATGGAACATAAAAAGGGTTTCGCAATGGCTGCAGCGCGCGTCGAGTGACCACCTCGGGTACTGTGAAGGACTAGCGCATTCCAACAGATTTATGTGCCGCTCATGAACGAAGGGCGACAATCGCGCGACACCCTCATCCCGTGCCGGGCTCAGCCCAATTCATATATGAATCGCCCGTTTATCCACTCCCAGTGCCGCTTCGTGCAAAACTTCCGACAGCGAGGGATGGGCATGAACGATGCGCGCGATATCCTCACTGCTGGCCGCGAATTCCATTGCCACCACCGCTTCGGCGATCATTTCGGAGACATAGGGGCCGATCATGTGGATGCCGAGGATGCGGTCGGTGTTCGCGTCGGCCAGCACTTTGACGAAACCGCCCGTCTCACCCAATGCCCGCGCGCGTCCGTTGGCCATGAAGGGAAATTGTCCCGCTTTATATTGAATGCCCGCTGTTTTCAATTCCTGTTCGGTCTTGCCTACCCAAGCAATTTCCGGTGAGGTATAGATCACCCAGGGAATGGTGTCGAGATTCACATGTCCCGCCTGACCCGCGA
>JBDSSX010000310.1:0-6952 GCA_039928555.1 Nitrosospira sp.
GCGTAATACGGCCGGATGCGTCGCGCAGTCCGGCGTACGCCCACACCTTGCTCCCGTCTTTCCCCCGAATTCGAAACGCCATCAGGGCGGAGCCATCGTCGAGACTGGCGCCGACCCAATCCCATCCCTCGGCATCCGGGTCGAGATACGCGGTGGACCATTCGTGGTCGAGCCAGGCGGTGCCGCTCACGGGGATAGGCTTGCCGTGGCGGGTAATCGTCCCGGAGACCTGTAAATGTGGTTCGCTGTAATAATAGCTCGCTTGTTCCGGTCGAGGGCCTTTGCGTGAAAAACCGTTTTTGTCTTGCTTCATCGGCGGCTGGGAAGGTAGCAGGGACAAGCGTAACGTGAAGTCGCGCGCCTGGATGGTGGTCTCATAGCGGCCGTTTTCCTCACGTACCATGCGCCAATCGTCCAGTCTTACGTCCGTATTGCCTTCTTTGGCATAGGCGAGGCCGAAACCCTCGCGGGCGCTTTTTTGATCATGCAACAGTTTTCCGATGGCTGGATCGGACAGCGCCGCGTGCGCAATAATGAGCTGTTTGGGCGCAAAGCGGCTTGGATTGGCGCGATCAACCTCGGTTGCGGCGCGGAAAAAGGTGATCTGAAAGCCGAGCGGCTTTTTATCAGGCGTCTCCAGCCAGCCGGTTACATACCACCATTCGGTACGAAAGCCGGGGTGGGCGCCAAAGTCGTGGGGAAAGGTAAGCGCTATGCCAGGAACTACCGGAGAAAACCGGGGAGGTGACTGAGGAGGCGACAGAGACGGTGACTCCGAGGGTGAACCAGGAGGTGACTGAGCAACAGCGCAAGCAGTAACCAGATGCAACGAGAAAATCATCATTCTCGCGAGGAACATGACCCGGTATCCGCCTTCGCGAGAACCACCCATGTGGAAGGGATTGCGTTTAAAAAAATGCATTACCAATCCTCCCGTACCGCGCGTATCGCATTACCCGAAATGGCATGGCGCCCGGATGCTAGCGCGGTCAATGATGCAGACACCAGCAATGCCAGAGCCACGGTAATCAACCCACCCCAAGGCAGGCTCAACTGCATGGTCCAATGGAAAGACTGCGGATTCACGATGAAGACGAGAATCAGGCTGATGCACCAGCCGAGCACAAAACCAAGTGCAATGCCAAGCGCAGTCAGCAGGCCGCCTTCCGCCGCCAGCATACCGAGAATCTGGCGGCGCGTCACGCCGATATGGCGCAATATGCCGAACTCTTTGGTGCGCGCCAATGTCTGTGCCGAGAAGCTTGCCGCCACACCAAGCAGTCCGATAATAATTGCTACTGCTTCCAGCAAGTACGTGACCACAAAGCTGCGGTCAAAAATATTGAGGCTTAGCGCGCGGATCTGGCCGCGTTCCGAAAATTCCAGCGCGCCACCGAACGGCAAGCGTTTCAACGATGCGATCGCCTGCTCAGGGGTTACACCCGCTTGCAGCCAAAGCGCGGCATCGTTCACTTTCTGATCGCCAGACAGTGCCTGGTAATCTATCAGCTGTAACTGAATTGCGCCGAATTGCCGTCCATAGTCGCGCCACACGCCGGCGACCACGAAGTCTGGCGGGGAAGGTCCTATTGGCAAGGTCACTCGCTTGCCGAGCGTATAACCGTATAGATCGACCATCGCTTCCGATACCCAGATGGGTATCGCATCCCTCGGGAGCAGGGCAGATGCGATGATTTCACCGGTCATTGGCAAAGTGTTGGCGGGATCGATCATGTCAATGGGCCGGGCGATCAGCGCAACATTGGGCCGGCTTGGATCGAGCGTTAGTTGCGATGAGCGGAAAAAGTCGGCGCGGGAGATGCCTGGCGTAGCAGCGATCATTTTTATTTCATCCAGCGTAAGGCCGCGCATATCGCCGCTTGCCGCCGTTTGGACGTATAAATCGGCCGGCAGAATATGATTGAGCCAATTATCAACCGATACCCGAAAACTGGTGACCATGATTGCCATCGCAGCCACCAGGCTAAAGCTAGCCAGCACGCCTCCCAAGGCGACAGCGGCCTGATTGGGTGCATTGGCCAGTCGTGCCAGCGCCAGTGCCGGTACGGCATCGGATGTGCGCCGGGTTACCGCGGAAAACACGGCGGAGAAGATCAACGCTGAGAGGCGCGGCATTAGCGCAATGCCGCCAATCAGTAACAAGGCCACTGCGAGATAGCCAAAGACCGGTAAATTAAAAATCGGCGGCAATTGCGTAAGCAAGCCCCCCAATGCCAGACAAGCGAGGGCGGGCCAAGGTGTGGCCAGTTTCGAGAGCGCGGAGTCTTCGCTCCCGGACTTGAGTGCTGGTGCGGGACGGGCGTTTGCCGCTTCCCAGGCAGGGACCGCGCTGCCCAATAAGGTGACGCCCAATCCCAGCATGAAAAAAATCGCGGCCGTAAAGGGGTCAAAATGCACACTCGGTTGTATCCCCGGGAAAAAACCTCCTCCCAGGTCTCCACCGAAAACATTCAGCGCCGCCGCCGCTATCGCATAGCCCAGGGCAAGACCGAACAGCGAGCCAATGGTGCCAAGGATTGCTCCTTCCAATAAAATCTGTCCCAACAGTTGTTTGCGAGTTAGTCCGAGCACCCGCAGCAACGCAAACTGGTGACGCCGCCGGACGACCGACAGCATCTGCGTGGAGAAAACCAGAAATGCACCGGTAAACAGCGCCACCAGGGCCAGCATATTCAGGTTGACGCGATAAGCGCGCGACATATTGGCGACACGCGCTTCCTGATCCGCAGTTTCCGTGACAACATATCGTTCACCCAACTCCCGCGCCAGCGCGATTTTGAATGCTTCGTGATTAATGCCTGGCATCAGTTTCAATTCGACGCGCGACAATTGACCGATGCGTTGGAAGCGCCATTGCGCCGCGCCGATATCCATCACACCAATACGTTGTCCCGCACGGGTTCGCACCAGGCCGCCCGCGACGCGCAGCGTGATGGTTTGTGTTCCCACGCGTAACGATAGAGGATCGTCCCGCTTTACCCCCAGCCATTCCATTGCGGCAGGGGAAAGGAAAATGGCATCGTCCGCCAGAATATCGAATAGCCTGTCTTCGGCCGGGATGCCGATCAAGTCCGGCGCGATATCCGCGGCACGAAAAATATCCAGTCCGAGAATTTTCAAGGTGGTGTTTTTCCGTTTTTCCAGATGACCGGGGACGGCGACATCAAGTTCCAATACCGGGTTGGCAAGCTCGACATCATTACGCCCTGCAAGAGTTGGATAAAGTGACTCGGCGAAGGTCGCCTGGGTACCGCGCACTTGCAGATCGGATTGGCCGGAAAGACTTTTTGCGGCGGCGGAGAATTCGTTGAAGGCAGCCGAATTGATCAGATGAATCGCAAACCCGAGCGCTACCCCAAGAGCGATTGCAGTAATAGCGATGGCAGCCTGCGTCAGATGAGCCTTCCATTCGCCCAGCAACAACCAGCGCGACAGCGTGCCCCCATTTGTCCACTTCGTCATCTACTTTGACGCGAACCTGCCGAATGTGCTGAATCTATCGGGTGGAGCCCTTCTTTTGTCAGCACCAGCACCCGATCCGCCGTTGCCGCGGCTGCATGCGAATGTGTGACGATGATGCCGGATGCGCCGTTCGCCTTGATTTCCGCGCGCATTAGCATGAGTATGTCATGCGCGGTATCCGGATCAAGATTGCCGGTCGGCTCATCGGCCAGGATCAGTTTAGGGCGATGTACCAGTGCACGGGCGATAGCGACCCGCTGCATCTCGCCTCCGGATAGCTCGCGCGGAAAATGCTGTCCCCTGCCGTGCAAGCCGACAGCATCCAGCATTTGCCCGGCTCGTTCTTGACTACGCTCACCCGAGATGCCATTCAGCAATAAGGGTAGAGCGATATTCTGACCCAGCGTCAGATGCGGCAGAATATGAAATGCCTGAAAGACGAACCCAAACGCTTTGCGTCGCAACCGGGTTGCCGCATCGTCATCCAATGACGACATGGCGATGCCGTCAATCAGTATTTCACCCGCGTCCGGGGTATCCAAACCGGCAATCAGATTCAACAGCGTTGATTTGCCAACTCCGGATTCGCCCATTATCGCCACATATTCGCCAGCACCGAGGGTGTAGGATAAATCGGTCAGCACCCGCAGTCCGTTTGCATACGCTTTGCCGATATGACGCAGTTCCAGCATTAACTTAGACTTAACTATCGAGCCGGCACGCGACGTGGAGCGAAACCGCATTCCGCAGCGGTAGCCCGGTCCAGCATGTGCAGCGGGAGGAAAGCTCTGGCAGCAAGGCGAGATTGCACTGAAGTTATCCTGAATAAAAGCGCTATTGTAACTGTTAACCCTTAGCCGTTATCGCTGGGTAGTTGGAACGCGGGGATAGGACATTTGCGGACAGAATATTGTCAGCCCCGCGAGGAGGCTTATAAGAGTTGGCGCTTCAGCGTCTGATCATCGCTTCAAAATCCGTCCTTACCCAGTCACTTTTTCGCTTCGGTCTTCAGCCGACAGTTCGCTAGACTTGCAACTGCGTCAGTGGGTTTGGCCGGAAGTGGCGAGAATGGCGATAACCTCTTCGTCCGTCACTTGAGGAAAATCCATATAAAATTGTGCAACGGCCCCAAAGTTGATGGGAGTCGAGAGACATATTACACGGTCGGCATTGCCGCGCACCTTTTCCAGCGTATCGGGGGGCGCTACCGGTACTGCGCACACCAACTCAGCGGGTTGTTTCGCCCTGAGGGCATGCAGTGCCGCAAGCATGGTCGAACCGGTAGCCAGCCCATCGTCGATTACGATAACTATGCGTGCGGCGGGATCAACCGGATGCCGCACGGGAGTGTATTGAGATCGGCGCTGCCGTATCGTTTCCAGTTGTGTGGAAACTTCATTCCTGATGTATTCCTTGTCCGCCCCCACTTGCGAGGCATAATCGGCAAGATACACCCAACCGCTTTCATCGACCGAACCAATGGCGAATTCCGGATTCCCGGGCGCGCGCAATTTCCGCACCAATACCACATCCAGTTCACCGTTCAGCTCATCGGCAATAATTTTTGCCATCGGTACCGCGCCTCTTGGAATCGCCAGCACCAACGGGCGTTTGTCCCGGTATTCGGAAAGAGCTGCAACAAGTTGTTTAGCTGCCGCAATCCGGTTCGCAAAAACCATGGCAATCTCCCGCTATGTCTAGTTACGCAAAATCGATTGAAACCTATCTGGAGTATAGGCGGCTTAGGCATTTTTTCAATTTTTTCATCATGAATAATCTTTGCAGCAGACGGGTAGCAGATAAAGTGTAGGCCGTCGTTGTCTACATTGTCCGATTGATGAGTGTACGAAGCTCGCTGAGGGGGCGGGTATTGAGTACATCTTGTTTTCCAGCCAGCCACGGCGTGCTTGCCCAATGCCGAAGCGCAGGTTGTCGAACTCAAAAGTACTGTGTGCGCCGGAATTGATACTGACCAGTACTCCCTCTTCCTTGGCCATCTGGCAATAGATGTCGAGCAAGTCAAGACGGCCGGGTTGGGAGTTGAGTTCGAGGAAACAACCTCGGCGCCCGGCTTCACGAATAATGCGCGGCATATCGATGTCGCAGGGTGCGCGTTCTTGGATAATCCGCCCGGTGGGATGCGCAAGCATGGTGAAGTGGGGATGTGCCATGGCGCGCAAGATGCGTTCTGTCTGTCTGGCTCGCGAAAGCTCGAATTTGCTGTGCACCGCTCCTACAACCAGGTCGAGTTGCGCAAGGACGTGATCTGGCAGGTCAAGGCTGCCATCTTCCAGGATATCCACCTCTATCCCCTTGAGCAAAGTAATGCCTTCCAATTCTTCGTTAAGTACTTCGATTTCCATACATTGGCGCGCCAGTCGCCGCGGGTCGAGACCGCGCGCGACGGTAAGACTGCGCGAATGATCTGTAATCGCGAGATATTCCAGACCAAGCGACTGGCCGGCAAGCGCCATTTCGCGCAGCGTGTTGTGACCATTGGTAAATTTGGTGTGGGCATGCAGATCGCCCCGCAGATCACTGAACTCCACCAGTCGTGGCAGAGGTCCAATACGCGCCATCGCAATCTCGCCCCGGTTTTCACGCAACTCCGGCGGAATATAAGACAGGCCGGCAGCATGATAGACCGACTCCTCGCTTTCACCCGCGATACGGGTTTCCCCCCGGTATACGCCATATTCGTTGATTTTTAATCCGCGTTTTTGAGCGATTTGCCTGACGGCGATATTATGTGCCTTGGAGCCAGTGAAGTAGTGCAGGGCGGCGCCGTAACTTTCCTCGGCTACTACGCGCAGATCGACCTGAATACCGCATTTGAGGATAACGCTGGCACGTGTGGCACCCACCGCCAGCGTTTCGGCAACCTCGTCATAGGCAATGAAATGTTGCATGACAGCGCTATCCGGTGTTGCCGCAACAATGATATCTAGGTCGCCAACGGTCTCGCGCATACGCCTGAAACTGCCCGCGACAGTGACTCGTATTACGCCAGGTACTCCCGCCAGATGCGATCGTAGCGCTTCGGCATATTGTGCCGCTACAGCCAACTTGGGACGTACCTGATCGGCATGTGTTTCCACCGTTTGGAGGATATTCAGTTCGGTGTTTTCGCCGAAACCGGGCAGAGTGCGAATGCAGCCGTCACGCGCGGCGCAGTAAAGTTGCTCGACGGTCTGCACATCCAAATCGTGATAGAGATGCCTCACCCGCTTGGGACCAAGGCCCGGGACTTTCAGTAGTTCAGTAACCGCGGGAGGAAGTTCCGTGTGCAGGCGGTCCAATAAGCTACAGTGACCGGTGGAGACAATTTCCTTTATTTTGGCGGAAAGGTCGTGACCGATACCTGGGAAGCGCGTCAAGTCCTCATTCTTTTCCACCAGCACGTATGTTTCTGTAGAAAGCTCGCCAATGGTGCGGGCCGCATTTCGGTAAGCACGTATACGGAACGGAT
>JBDSSX010000311.1:0-4579 GCA_039928555.1 Nitrosospira sp.
ATCGCGCCATTGAGCGCCAGGTTTGGTGATTCTGTCTCCTGCAGTACTTTCAATGCGCCGACCAGCGCGTCCGCGGCTTGTTTATATTTGATCATACCTGTCAGCTCAAAAAGACGATAACAAACAATCGCAATCTGAGCATTGCCGGTGAGACACGACGACAGGGCCGCCGGCTCCCAATCCGAATAAAAGCGCCCAGCCAGCAATCCGCGACGGTCGACGCGGGCAACCAGCGGGTCGACACCCATCCTCGCGGCAGTCACGAAATCCGGCCGTTGTGCGGCCACTCCGACTTCCAGCACGCCCTGCAACGTATACCCTATTGTGTGCGTGAGCGGCGCATCTGACCGCGTGAGGCAGTTGTGTGCGAACCAGCCGTTCGACTGCTGCTGGCGCAATGCGGCTTCGATCGACTTGACTGCGGTATCCTGATAAACCCGGTCTCCGGCGATTTCTCCGAACCGGTACATCGCCCAGGCACACAGACAGGTGTACGTCTTTATTTCGCCAGTGCTGACATACGCGCCGTTGGTGCGAAAATAGCCTTCTTTGTCCAAATCTCCAACGAGAAAATCGGCAGCGCGCCTGCCCGCTTCCAGAAATTCCGCGGCACCGCTCACACCAAATGCGGAACACCATCCATCGAGCACCATACCGGTATTAAACGCCGCAGCCGTCTGCCGGGCCGGTGGGGAAACCGGACCGCCCTGGACCGCCCCCGACGGCATCTGGATTACGGTCTCCCAGTGCGCCATCCTGAGCGCCGCGTCCCGCACGGCGAGGTCACCGAAATATTCGGCGTAGGCGAGCAGCGAGGTAATGATATAGCCTGTCGTTTCAGGATACGACGGCATCCATCCGGCCGGCTCGCCGCGGCATGGAAAGTAGCCAAGTGGCACGCCGTCATCCTGCGTTGCCTGCTGCGCGTACAATAACCATTTCACCGCCACATGGGCCCGCAACGCGGTCTCGCCATGCTCCGGGCAAGTCGCTTGCGTCAGGTAGCGCCAATAGTCACCAAGCACGTGTCGTCCGAAAACCCGATTCTCCGGTTCTGACAGTCGTGCAATCTCGCTCGCCAGCGCTCTGGCATCCCAGTAACGCTGGCGCCATCCCACGCCAGAATATTTATCTCGCGCAATGCGCGCAATTGAAGTGAATTTCACTCTGCCTTCCCCATTTCAGGTGAAATAATAACATGGCTCGTTCACGACGCATCCCGTACTTTGGTCGCATTGACACAATAACGCTCGCGTTGTACCGTGATCTGCTTTGCACTTTTTACCCAAAGAGAATGAAAGCGAAATGACTGGAATATTCAAAGCGGAATCAGGGACAAACCCGATACTCGCAAGGGAAATCGCTGCCTTGAATCCAGCGAACCCGTTTTATACGTCCCAGTATATTGACTTTCGACGCAGTCAAGGATTTACGCCATTGATCCTGACCAATGATGATAATGCCGGGGCAGGAATACGCTGTCCCGCTTTCATGAAAACCGGCCGGATGAGACGCTCGCTGGAAATACCATCCATGCCGAACCTTCCAATCGATGACCCATTCTGGGATGGGTTAAAGGGCTTCTGCCGCCAGCAGGGTGTTTCCGACTTATCGATAAATAGCTTTGGCTCCCAAGGCGGCGTAATTCCAACACTAAGCGGTGAAACGGGCCGCACTGCCCGATGGGAGTATGTGCTGAATTTAAAACATTCCGATGTCTTGAAGAAAATGTCGAAAGGGCACGCTTACAGAATCAAGCGCGCGAGAAAAACCGGTGTAGAGATACAGCGTGTGCGCGATCGAAAAGCGGTCGAGGCCCATGCGCGGCTAATCAGCGCCTCCATGCATCGGCGAAAGGAACGTGGCGAAAATGTAACAACATCCGTAACGGTGGAGAATCTGTATCACTTGGTCGAGTCTGGTGCCGCAGAGATTTTTCAGGCAACACTAGCCGGTCAGGTGGTCTCCTCCAACATCATATTACTGGCTGAAAAGTCCGGATACAGTCATACTCAGGGCACCAGCCCGGAAGGCATGGATTGTGGTGCGGCTCATCTTCTTATTCATGAAATTGCCTGTGTGCTTCGCGATGAAGGAAAGGAGGTATTTAACCTTGGGGGCACTAACGACCCAGATCCGGAATCGGGTCTGGTGAAATTCAAGACCGGCTTCGGCGCGGCCACTGAAAGGATCGAACTTGAGGCGGCAAGGTTCATGCCAGGCGATACTGTTTCTTGCCTGTTGCGGCGGCTTTTTCATTTTGGGAAGGAGCAGGTTTGAGTTTGCGTTCACTTAAGCCCCTGCTTCGACGTGTGCACGCCGTATTGCCGGATAATCTTCGCCGTCAAATAGACATTGGATCGATCAGCCTGCGGGACACGCTGAAAAACTGGCGGGTGCCTGCATATCGTGTGCGTGCCCAGCTTCCTGAAGGTAAAAATGAGGGCACGGTTCTCTATCTCGGAGATCGGCCTCAGTACGCGTCCTGGACCCACAAATTGTTTGGTCGCGCAATAGAGCCTGTCTCACTGGGTCAGTTCTCGCTTCGTCAGATACTGGGAGGACGAACTCCCGCTTTGACTGCCGACATGACTCTATGCCCATTGAATCCGTGGACCATGCCTTTGTTCGCACAACGCGGGTGGCACGTCATGCCTTTGTTCGTCAATTGCCTTGTCGATTTGCGCAAGCCCATAAATGAGCTGATCACGAGCAAGGGTGCGAAGGACGATTTGCGCGTGGCGCGTCGTCTTGGATACCGTTTTGATCTTCTGGAAGGCGACAAAGCGATCCATGAATTTTTCCACCAGATGCTGGTCCCGACGGTGAAGACCCGGCACGAGGAACGCGCATTTTTGTCACAATGGCAGAACATCGAACGTACCTATCAGAACGGCGTTCTCATTGGGTCTCATTTGGAAGATCAATGGGCTGGAGCGATTCTGCTTGCGCTGGATGAGCCAAAAACGGTTAGGATCGCTAATCTAGGCTGGCGTAATGGAGAGGACCAGTGGTTGAAGAAAGGTATTGTTGCAGCTCTTTATAATCAATCCTTCCTGTGGGCGCAGGAGAACGGTTTCGAGTGGGTCAACCTGGGTTCGAGCAATCCTTTCGCAGACGATGGTCCGCTAAATTTCAAGCTCAAGTGGGGAGCCACCCTTATGGCTCCGGAACTGAAAGTGGCGAATGGTCAAATCGAGGGGGCGCATTCCTTTATCGGCGTAAAGTTCGATTTGGGATCACAGGCGGCGCAATCGTTTCTCGCATCAACCCCGCTGCTTGAATGTGAGGAAGGCAAGCTTAGAGCCATTGGCTGGAATGCAGCAATCCCACCACAATTTCGTCGCCAGATTGACCTCGGATGCGAATGGGTCAATCTCGCTGAATCTGGCGGCACCCAATCGTTTGGATAATTTGAATATGATCATTCCGACCCGGAACGGCGTAATGGCGGCAATGGCTCAGTATTATGAAGCCCTGTCACGAATCGCCCATATCGGTGCATTACCCCCGCTATCATGGATGGGATATCAGTTCTCGTGCGAGTGACACCATATCTCCGTTGAATAGTCTTATGCCGACCCTACAGGAACTGCGGGAAACAGTGATCGCCTTCGCCAAGAGCTGTATAAAGCGTCTAATCCCGATTAATCAAATCTCTACGGAGTCCTTTATTGACTTTAACAGCTTGGTATTGTTCGGCTGGACTCACAGTGAAATGCCATCTGTGAAGTTCCGATCAGATCTCGATATCAGAAGGATGACCCAAGATGATTTATTTACGCTCACATATGGCAACGGGAGATTTGCGGACCAAGCAAGGTTATATCATGCGACGCGCGGAATCGACACAGCCTATGGGGGCTACATAGGCGGAGAGTTAGTTCATATGAGCTGGGTTTATACTGCCGCCGAATATTCGAAGGAGCCCTTTCAGCGGTTAGCTCTTGAGGATCGTGAAGTAGAAATTGTCAATTGTTTTACATTGGAAAAGTGTCGGGGTCTTGGAATTTATCCTTATGTGATCCAATTTCTATCAAATCTTCAGTTTCAGAATGGAGTTGAACGCATTTACATGATGGCCGACCATAAAAACCACGCGTCTCAACGTGGGATAATCAAGGCGGGGTTAAAACCGTTAGGCCGGATCACGTATATGCGCATTCCCGCATTATCAAACAAGAGCGTTTATTATCGTCGTTATCAAGGCAGGAATATCTGATTTGAACCTGAATTCGACGATTGGACAGGGTGGAATGTGTGCTTTTTGTGGTGCGGAGCAACGCGCAACGAATCGAAATGACAAGCCTTTTCGACTCTTGCAAGAAGCTCTGGGGTTTTGAATTAAGGAGTAACGATATGATACCGTGGCGTATTAAAAATTTTTTTTCCGAGCATTTCCCACTCGGCTATCATTTACTGGCGAATATCCATTCTCGACACGAATCGGAGGAGTATTGGGATGCGGCTTTCGACATCAGTTGGCAGCTTGGAAGCCGCGATTGGCCGACCAAGAATCGACTTATAAGAACCCTGACGTCGAGCACAGACCG
This sequence comes from Nitrosospira sp., assembly GCA_039928555.1. GTDB lineage: Bacteria > Pseudomonadota > Gammaproteobacteria > Burkholderiales > Nitrosomonadaceae > Nitrosospira. Next base: position 4,554 of record JBDSSX010000311.1, read on the forward strand.
TATACTGGATGTAGGCTGCGGTACGG
>JBDSSX010000312.1:0-6442 GCA_039928555.1 Nitrosospira sp.
GGAGGGCCCCAGATCAACGATATGTTGAAGCGGGTCGGCAAGCAAGGCGAATTCATTCAAGGAATGCGCGTCACCGACTCTGAAACGATGGACATGGTGGAAATGGTGCTGGGAGGACTGGTCAATAAGGACATCGTCAATCTCATTAACCGCCATGGCGGCCATGCGGTGGGTCTGACCGGCAAGGACGGCGGCTTCATTCGCGCAAAAAAGATGCTTATGCAGGATAGGGAGCGAGCGGGTGTATGGATCGATATCGGCCAGGTCGGAGAGATTGAAAGTATTGATCCCACCCTGATTGCGCTGCTCGAAACGCGCGACTTCATTCCGGTGATTGCGCCCATCGGCGTGGGGGAAAATGGCGAATCCTACAATATCAATGCTGATCTCGTTGCAGGCAGACTGGCGAGCGTTCTGGGCGCCGAGAAACTGATACTGCTCACCAATACGCCGGGTGTGCTGGACAAGGATGGTAATTTATTGACTGGAGTGACTGCGCAGAGAGTGGATGAGCTATTTGCGGATGGAACCATTTCGGGCGGTATGATGCCAAAAATCGGATCAGCGCTGGATGCAGTGAAAAGCGGAGTCAAATCTTGTCACATCATCGATGGGCGGGTGGAACACGGATTGTTGCTGGAAGTATTGACCGATGAGGGTGTGGGAACGCTGATAAAGGCGAGCTAAGGTAGCCTCCGAACAAATTCTCGCCTGGAACGCGTTGCGGGCAAAATCGGAAATTTATTCAGAGATCTTCAGGATCGGCTCGATTATGAAGGTTTACATACGGCGCAATGCGCTTCGCTTATTGCGCCCTACTTTCTTACCGCAAGCCGCTTGCAGACAGCTCAATCTGTATTGATCTCACCTTTGCTATCTAAACTTATGATGGAATTGCTACAAAGGTGAGATGTAGTATGAGAATTCCATCGATACTATTGCCATATCTGATTATTGCGCATGCCGTCCAAAAAGCCGGTGTCGCGCCCCTGCCGGCAACATCAAGGGCTTGTGCAGAGTTCATAAATTGAATTAACGTGTTATCGAATCGAGGTTTCATGCCTGCTAAATCCGGTGAGAGAAAAGATCAAATCCTGCGGGTTCTCGCGCAGATGCTGGAAGAGCCCCGTCCGGTGAAAATCACCACAGCGGCGCTGGCGGTCAAACTGGATGTTTCCGAGGCGGCGTTATACCGGCATTTTGCCAGCAAGGCTCAGATGTTCGAGGGCTTGATCGAGTTCATTGAAGCCACCCTGTTCAGTCTTATCAATAGGCTGACAGCGGAGGAGAAAAGCGCTATGCGGCAAATCGAAGGGATATTGTCGCTATTACTTGGTTTTGCGCAGAAAAATCCGGGTATGACCCGAGTGCTGACCGGCGATGCGTTGATAAACGAGAATGACCGCCTGCAGCTACGCATCAATCAATTACATGACCGGCTTGAGGCGACGTTGAAACAGGCGCTGCGCTTCGCCGTCAGCGAAGGGGAAATCGCGGCCAATCTGGATATCTCCGCTCAGGCGAACCTGCTGATGTGTTATGTAGCAGGGCGCTGGCACCAGTTCGCCAAAAGTGGCTTCAAGCGCGACCCGATGGAATATTGGGAAGCGCAGCGCAAGGGGCTACTGTCGTATGCCGTAGCTCAGACATAAGCTGACCGATAATCCTCATCGGTACCGCAGACCTTGCAAGACGGATCCTTATTCAATTTGATGGAGCGCCATTCCATTGACAAGCCATCGAGCAACAGCAAACGGCCATTCAGGGTTTGTCCAATATCAAGCAGGATTTTCAGCGTTTCGGCCGCCTGCACACAACCGATAACACCCACTAGGGGTGCAAATACCCCCATTACCGCGCAACGCATATCCTGATCTTCTCCGCTCGTGGGAAACAGGCAGTGATAGCAAGGGCTGTGCGCGTGGCGTAGATCAAATACGGCGACTTGTCCATCAAAACGCACCACCGCACCCGATACGAGTGGTTTTTTACGGAGGATACAGACCCGATTGATGGCATACCGGGTAGGAAAGTTGTCGCTCGCATCCACCACCACATCAGCATTCATGATCAGTTGCAGCAGCCTGCTCTCCTCCATGCGCTCGTTCAGCGCAATGACATTGACTTCCGGATTGATGCCCGCAAGTGTTTTTTTGGCGGAATGTGATTTGGGGGTGCCGATGCGATCCGTGCTGTGAGCTATTTGCCGCTGAAGATTGGTCAGGTCAACCTTGTCACTGTCGCAAATAGTCAGTTTACCGACCCCGCTCGCGGCAAGGTATAGCGCGACAGGCGAACCTAATCCCCCCGCGCCGACCACAAGCACGTGCGACCGGATTAAAGCTTCCTGCCCCTGTATGCCAATCTGGGGCAACAGAATGTGGCGGCTGTAGCGCAGCAGCTGGTCGTCATTCATTGCTCACAGCGGCGCGGCTGCCAAGGGATCTCTGAGCAGGGACGTGACGGCGGCTTTGGGCGTGGAATGCGGAATAACCAGGGTAGGCAAGAGTATTGATGGAGATGGAGTTCTCATACGGCGCAATGCGCTCCGCTTATTGACGCCCTACATTTTTATTTTAAGCGTCTGAGGACGGTCCCGTCATAACCCGAATGTTTCATAAATTGACGTGCGTCCTCGCTGGCCTTTTGTTTCGTATGGAAATTTAGTTCAGTCGAGCGTATGAATAACTACGCCACTCTTTCACAAAATCCCCCTACAAACCAAAATCCTGCGCGATCATCACGCGAATTTATGAAACATCCGGGATAAGTAATAAAGGTGAGTCGATGCAAATCGTTAATCATAGCTGGGCCAGCCGAACCGTTTGCAAGCCGCGCTTGCAATAAGAAGTAGGGCGCAATAAGCGAAGCGCATTGCGCCGTATGTGAATCTTCGTAATCGAGCCGATCCCGAGGATTTCTGCACGCCCCACAATCAGAGATCGGCGTCGATTAACGGCTCAGTTAACAGCTTTGGCAGAATCAGGGTTCTTGTTCGATGCCGCCGCGCCGCCTTTGAAATAATTCATTGCCTGGGTCAGCAATAAGTCGCCGGGGGAGCCAAATTCCACTGGCGGCTCACGCTTCTTGTTTTTGTCTTCACCGTTATCGGGTTTGGGCGGTTTTACGGCAGGTTTCGGCTCTACTTTCGCCGCCTCGGTTTCAGGTTTGACTTCCTTTGGCTTACCGTTGGACAGATGCCTGTCCAGATCGGATTCACGCAAGCGCTCGGTTTCATCTTTCGCCGATTCATCAAGGATATCCGGCGTGATTCCCTTGGCCTGGATGGATTGTCCGTTGGGCGTATAGTAGCGGGCGGTGGTGAGCTTGATAGCGGTGTTGTTGCCCAGTGGCAGTATGGTTTGTACCGATCCTTTACCAAAAGTCTGCGTGCCCATTACCACGGAACGTTTATGATCCTGCAAGGCACCCGCCACGATTTCTGAAGCGGAAGCCGAACCCCCATTTACGAGCGTAATCATTGGCACGGTTTTGATCGCGGCCGGCAATCGTTTCAGATAGTCGCTCTTCGTATCGCGCAGGTAGAATTCAGGGCTGGCTTTCAGCTTCATCTTGGCGTCATCGGTACGGCCATCAGTATAAACCACCAGCGAATTTTGTGGCAGGAAGGCGGCGGAAACCGCAACCGCGCCATTCAGCAAGCCGCCGGGGTCGTTACGCAGATCCAGCACCAACCCCTTCATCGGCACGGTGCTTTCCTTGAATAATTTATCTATGGCCTTAACGAGGTTTTCACCGGTCTGTTCCTGGAACTGTGTGATGCGTATATAGGCATAACCGGGCTCGATCATCTTCGACTTGACACTCTGGATCTTGATGACGGCGCGTATCAAAGAGAACACCAGCGGCTTGGTCTCGCCCTTGCGCAACACGGTGAGGGTAATAGGCGTATTGGGTTTGCCGCGCATGCGCTTGATGGCATCGGTGAGCGACAGGCCCTTGACCGCGGTTTCGTCCAGCTTGATGATAAGATCGCCAGGCTTGATGCCGGCGCGAAATGCGGGCGTATCTTCGATCGGCGAGATGACTTTGACAAACCCGTCTTCCATGCTGACCTCAATGCCTAATCCGCCAAATTCACCCTGCGTGCCAATTTGCAATTCCTTGAAGGCGTCCGTGTCCAGATAGGCGGAATGGGGATCAAGGCCGGTCAGCATCCCATTGATGGCTTCGGTGATGAGTTTCTTGTCTTCCACTGGTTCAACGTAATCGCTTTTAATGCGGCCGAATACTTCGGTGAACGCACGCAACTCCTCAACTGGAAGCGGACGCAGGACTTCCGTGGCTTCCTTATTCGCGACAGCAGAAAAATTGAGGCTTAACATCACACCGGCGATCGCGCCGAAAACAATCAAGCCGAATTGCCGCATCTTGTTACCCATTAAACTCTCTCCACACGTGTCAATTTTGTTACGTTGTTCATTTTATTCTTACCCAGTTCAAAGGGTCAAACGGTTTGCCCTGATGGCGTAGTTCAAAGTATAAACCGGAATCGGAGTTGCCGCCGCTGTTTCCCACTGTCGCGATGGTATCGCCACCGCGAACGGCATCTCCTACCTGTTTATGGATGGTTTCATTGTTGCCATAGAGACTCATATAGCTGCCGCCGTGGTCCACAATCATAAGATTGCCGAATCCTCTCAGCCAGTCGGCGAAAACCACACGACCGCCCGCAATGGCTTTTACCTCCGCGCCGCTTGCTGAACGTATGAATAGCCCCTTCCAGGTCACACCGCCATCAACACGTGGACTACCGAAACGGTTGGCAAGTTCCCCGCGTACCGGCAAACTCAGGCGGCCTTTCAACGCCGAGAACGGATTCCCATCCGTCGATGCGTCAGGTAGCCTGTTATTACTCAGGGACCCGGTGCGGGACTCGGTACGTTTTTTGCGCGCGAGCATTTTGGCGATTTTTTCCACCAGACGGGAGAGGCGCGCTTCGTCTTGCCTGAGTTTACCGATTTCGCGCCGCTGCTGATCAGCTTGCATCGAAATTTCGGAAAGCAGTTTTTTGTGTTCGGTCTTTTTCTGTTCAAGTTGCTTTTTGTATTCGGCCTGCTTGGCCTGGATCGCGGCGATTTCCAGGCTTTTCTCGCGGCTTTCCCGGGTGAGCGCATCAAGTTGTTGAAAATTTGAGCGCAGGACATTTATACCGTCCGCCCGGGCGCGGGAGAGATAGCCGTAATAATGCAGATTGCGTGCAATCTGATTGGGATCCTGCTGGTTGAATAAAAGACTCAGATATTCTTTTTCCCCACCACCACCTATATATTGCCTATAGAGCAATCTACTTAGCTGCGACTGTCGTGCTTCGATATTGCTGGCGACTTGCCTGGATTGTGTATGCAACTGGCTGAGCCTGTCATGGGCTTTGTCCCGCGCACGGGTAAGTGCAAACAATTTGTGGTTGGCGGCACTGATAGCCTGCTCCGATTCGCGCAGTGCGTCCGCTGCTTCTGATTTCGACTCCTCCGTGCCTGCGAGTTCTTTCTGTAATGCTTCAATTCGACCGCGCAGTTGCTTCAGGTCTTCGTTATCAACCTTGGGGGCGGCATGAAGCGGATACGACAGGATCAGTACACAAGCCGGGATGAGCTTGCAGACCGTATTCAACCATGAGCTAATGCCGATCAAGTGTGAAATCCAGATACTCTTTGCCGAAAGAAATCATATTCCGTTACGATGATAGGGAAGAAACCCGTTGAACGATAGGGATTGCCGCATGCCGGCACGAGTTGAACCCAGATAATCCATTAGGCGACTCTCCGAGCCTACCCGAGTGCGGCGGTCAGTTTGCGGCCATTTTCGCCGCCGTTTTTTCCGCTGGTGCGGCGTCCATAGACCAAGCTAAGGACTTTCCCCAACCGGCAAAACTGTCTCGCAACCTGCCTCGCCATCATCTCGCGTCCTAATGGATTACCTGGGATTAAAATCGGGGAAGGGGCAGCGAGCGTGCACATTTGCGTGAGTTTTACCTAATCGGTCATCTGGAGGCCCAACCTGTTCCGATCAACGATTCATGAGTAAGCCCGGCGCATATCGGATGGGAGTAATATCAGGTCGGGTGGTATTAATGCTGGCCCGGCGATATGCCGACACAAATCCTTCTCATCCAAGCGGAGCATGATGGGAAATTACTGCGACCACAAGCATGAGCATGCTTCTTCCGGACCGCCTTCAGCGATTGGGCATGGCGGTCATCGGCACGCGAACCGGCATGACAACGGACGCATTTTTGCGGTTGCCATCGTTTTAAATATAACGTTCGTAGTGGTTGAGTTCGGCTATGGCTTCGCCGCCAACTCCACGGCCTTAGTGGCTGATGCAGGTCACAATTTATCGGATGTGCTCGGCCTTGTACTCGCCTGGGGCGCCGCCATTCTGTCGCGTAAAGCGGCCAGCGAACGCTACACTTATGGAT
>JBDSSX010000313.1:0-3110 GCA_039928555.1 Nitrosospira sp.
CGCTCCAGTCCGCTCGGGCAGATTACGGTGGTGGAAAGCGGCCGTATTCCGTTCCGTCATGCGCCGGGAATGAGCCTCAACGCCACGGATGAACCGCCACCGCAACTGGCGGTGTTCGTGGACGGAAACGGTCCGGCGGTGATCACGCGATTTGACGGCGAGCTGGCGCCGCTGACCTATCTCGACCAGCTTACCTCGGCGCTGCCTTATCATGTACTGAAACAGCCGCACAACCGGCCACATGTGCTGGTATTGGGGGCAGGGGCGGGCAGTGATGTATTGCAGGCGCTTTACCACGGCGCCAGCAAGATCGATGCCGTGGAGCTTGACCGCAATGTCATCGATCTGGTTCAGCACCGCTTTCATGACTTTGCCGGGGACCTTTACACCCGGCCCGGCGTGCATGTGCACGAAGGCGAGGCACGCGGTTTCGTCAGCACCAGCGATGACCACTATGACCTGATCCAGGTGGCGCTGTTGGATTCATTTGGAGTCGCCTCCGCCGGACTATACGGTCTGAGCGAAAGCTATCTCTACACGGTTGAGGCATTGCAGACCTACCTGAATCGCCTGACGCCGGGTGGCATGCTGGCTGTCACTCGCTGGCTCAACCTGCCGCCGCGCGATGCGCTGAAATTGTTTGCTACAGCTGTGGCCGCGTTGGAACGGACTGGTGTACCCAACCCCGCTGCGCGGCTGGCAATGATACGGGGCTGGAAAACCGTCACGCTGCTGGTGAAGAACAGCGATTTCACATCGAACGAAATTGCAGCGATCAAGGAATTCAGCCGTGCGCGTTCTTTCGACGTGGCTTACTATCCCGGAATGCGCGCTGACGAGGCGAACCGTTACAACCTGCTGGCGCAGCCTTATTTCTTCGACGGAGCGGTTGCGTTGCTGGGCACGGAGCGGCAGGCATTCCTCGACCGGTACAAGTTCTATATCGAGCCAGCGACGGACGATCGGCCGTATTTTTTCCGCTTATTCAAATGGAACGCCGCCACGGAATTATTTGCCTTGCGCGAGCAGGGCGGTATGGCGTTGCTCGACTGGAGCTATCCGCTGCTGGTGGCAACGCTGGTACAGGCGTTTGTGGCAAGTATTCTTCTTATCCTGGTGCCACTTGCCGTGTCGCGTTGCCGGCGTACGATGCCCACTGCGCGGGTGGCGCTGTATTTTCTGGCCATCGGCCTGGCCTTCATGTTCATGGAAATTGCGTTCATCCAGAAGTTTGTGCTGTTTCTGGCCCACCCCCTGTATGCCGTGGCGGTCGTTTTGTGCGCTTTTCTAGTGTTCGCCGCCGTGGGGAGCTGGCTTGCCCAACGGTGGCAGGTGAGGGCGGTGAGTAGCGGGAATGTTAACCTGGCGGTAATGGCAATAGGCGTGCTGTCAGTACTCTATCTAACCATCTTGCCGAGCGTGTTCCAGGCGCTCATCCATTTGCCTGATCAGGCAAAAATAGCGATTTCCATAGCACTGATCGCGCCACTGGCGGTATGCATGGGAATCCCTTTTCCAACTGGCATGATGAGGCTGGCGCGCACGGCACAAGACACCATTCCCTGGGCATGGGCAATCAACGGTTTCGCCTCGGTGGTGGGGGCTGTGCTTGCCACCTTACTGGCTATTCACCTGGGTTTCGCTGCGGTGATTTTGTTGGCTGTGCTGATTTATGGTGTGGCCGCTACCGCCCTGCGAGGGTTTGCGCAATGACGTGTCGCTCAGGCAGAATATCAGGCTGGTTCAATCGAGCCGCTGAATCAAGAGGCGAGGGCGTACCTTTCGATCTGCATGGATATCTGTCCAATGGCACACGGTGCATCACCTCAACGCCGTCCATCATACCAGATCGGTAACTGCTTCCTGTCTTGCAGCGACCGGCGTGGATGCAGGATGACACGCAGTATCTGACCGGCCATTTCTCGCCCGGAATAGAGTAGGACCTTACGCGATGATGTCTCCAGCGGATGCCTGGTCAGGATGACGAATTGAAGGCCGCGTTGCCGCCCCCACTTTTTTAACTGCTGACTCAAGCCTATTTCGTCGGCGGCGTAGAGTTCCTGGTTGAAACCCCCAACATCACGAAACGCATCCGTGCGGCACACGACTAGCGCGCCCGCCGCCCAGCGAAACAGAATCGATATGCGCGTCCACAGTTGCAATATCCAGTGCGCCCACCATGGCAACCCTTGCATTCGAACGGTGCTGCCACAGCCCGCGCTCTTGCCGTCTTCGATCAACCGCAAGATATCAGCAAGCAATCCGGGGCTTAAAATACTGTCGGCATCCACAAACAGCAACCAATCGCCCGCCGCCACCGCTGCGCCGGTATTGCGTGCGCGGCCAATCTGATTGATCGGCTCAAAGACGACCCGGGCACCAGCCTGCCTTGCCAGATTGGCCGTGTTGTCGGTGGAATTGTTGTCGACCACAATGATTTCGGATGTAAAACCGGGCTTGCTGTTTTCGGCGAGCGATGCAGAAATGGATTGCAGACAGTGTTCAATCAGACGTTCTTCATTAAAAGCTGGAATAATGATTGAGAGGTGCATGGAAAAAAATGGATTGTGGCTGGTAGAGTCGAAGTCGCCATTATCCCGCAAATAGGGTTGCGCACGAAAAACACATATAAAAGATATTACCGCTCGGTGAGTTGCCAGAACAGATGCCTGTAGGGATAGGCGGAAGGTAGATGCGCAATCACACGGTTTTTGATAAGCCAGCGTACGCCGATCTGCCGGCCGATTGGGCCAGCTTCCACTATCCACCGATGCACAGGCATTTGGCAAGACGTAGCTTGAAGCGGTAGCCCATGTGGCTAGGTTGGTGCCTTCCGCCGTAATGCCGGAGGCGCGCAACGCGGTGATCAACCCTCTCTACCCGGCACACCGGCACGTTACGCCACGAATCTCCCCGGAAATTTCACCTTCGATGCGCGCAGGTTCAAGGGATATGTTCTGTAGAGCCATATTGCGTTACGCGTGGACGGTGATCCGGTTCACCAATGAACAACGCTTGTCCGGACCGGGATTTGACGCAGCTTGTATTACCTCAATGTCGTATGGCCTGCCTCCGGATCAGCTTGTGCCGGACATTTCGCGGCAACTCTC
>JBDSSX010000314.1:0-2413 GCA_039928555.1 Nitrosospira sp.
GCAAGCCTCGGGCAATTGCCGCAACAAGGCGATCTCAATGTTCTCATCAGCGGCATTGGTTCGGGGCTGGATTTACCTCATCTTCCACCCTGCCATCGTTATGTCGGCCTGGATCTCACCGCCGCCATGTTAAGCCGTGCAAAATCCCGCACCGGAAGCCTGCGCCTGAACCTGATTCAGGGCAACAGTATGTCACTGCCGTTTGCGGACGGGTACTTCGATCATGCGGTGCTGCATCTGATTCTCGCGATCGTCCCCGATGCAACCGCCTGTCTGCGGGAAACCGCGCGTGTATTAAAACCGGGAGGAAGCGTGCTGATACTCGACAAGTTTCTCAAGCCGGGCGAAACCGCGTGGATCAGACGGACATTGAATCTGCTGTCGCGGCATATCGTTACCCGGCTGGATGTGGTATTCGAGGACGTGCTGGCTGGCGTCCCCGAATTGAAGGTGGAAGCGGATGTGCCAGTGCTGGCCAGTGGATGGTTTCGTCGTATTCGCCTGGTTAAAGACTGACCCGCAATCCGGAATAGAAGTAGAATTCTTTATCCAGTGTCGGATCGCAATCAGAAATTTATATCGGGAATCCCATGCGCCACATTGCCGCTTTCGCTGCCGTCACTGTATTCGCGGTTTTATCCGCGCATGCGCTTGACGCCAAAAGCCCTGGCGCGGATTGGAACGAGGCCTATCGCACCGGCGAGCTTGTGATTTTTACGAAGGATGTGGACGAGGGCCGCAGAATTGTGGCAATTGCCGAGGTAGAGGCGCCGCCGGAGGTCGTTTTCAACGTCGTCAACGATTTCGACCACTACCCGGATTTCATGCCTTACGTGAAGGAATCACGAGTGCTCAGCCGCAAGGGCGACAGCGAGGTTGTGACATACACGCGTATCGCGCCGCCGTTTGTGAGCGAGCGGGATTATCCGCTCAAGTTCAGAATGACGCGCGGTTCGCCTACAAACAACGGCGTATTCAAGACCGAGTGGATCGCGCGTCCCGACGCTCAACCCGAGATCGAAGGTGTTGTAAGAATCAAGCTCAACGAGGGTTCATGGTTCGCGGAACCGCTCGACGGCGGCACGCGCACCCGGCTTACCTACACATTGCTGACGAATCCGGGTGGTCTTATTCCGGCGTTTGTCGCCAACATGTCGAACACGATTGCGATCCCCAAGCTCTTTAAGGCCGTGATGCAACGCTCGGCCGAAAAAGCGGCTGCGGAGAGGTAAACTGAGAATATACGATCCGGCTTATCGGTTCGTTTAACCTAAATCCGCCCCGTAGCGGACTCACCCAAATTGTGAGAATCAAGTGGCACAAAAATCCTCTACCAATCATAGCGCCAGATTGACAAATGAGTGGTCAACTGCCGGATTTAGGTTCAATACGTTTACAGGAGGTGATCCATGGCAAATAAAACTGTAAGAGTCCTCGCCAGGATAACTGCACGGCCTGACAAGATTGAAGAGCTGACGTCCATTTTGCGGTGTCTGGTGCGAGAAACACGCAAAGAGAATGGCTGTATCAGCTATCAGCTTCTTCAAAACAAAGCCGACCCCGGCGATTTTACTTTTGTGGAAGAATGGGGGAGTGATTCCGCTATCGATACCCACCTTATAACGGCTCATGTGCAAGACGCTTTTTCAAAGACCGGGTCGTTGCTCGTGAAAGAACCCGATATACGCAGATATGACGTTATTGAATAAGGCAGAGCGGAAAAAGGCGATAAAAAGGATAGGGTAGAATATATGGAAAATTTCAATAGCGCCGATTCTTCCGCCGGTTCCCTATACAACGACAGCGAGAGAGTTCGACTCTTTCAAGGCTTACTCGAAAACGAAGGTCATGTTTACCGCAATTGGGGGCTGAGCCGTAGTACCCAGTCTGCCGTTTATGTTGAGCCGATAAGCTACGCTGATGTTCAGGCGGTGGTATGGGTGAAGTATGCAATATGCGCATTAATGGCATTTGGCCGGAACTATCGAGACGCCATGGATGTTTGAGCTAAAGACCTTCTTTCTTTTCCTGGCTACCGCGGTTGCCGAAATCGTCGGTTGCTATTTGCCTTACCTCTGGCTCAAGCAGGGCCAGAGCGCATGGCTTCTCATACCCGCCACCGCAAGTCTCGCGTTGTTTGCATGGCTGCTCACGCTCCATCCCACAGCCGCGGGCCGCACCTACGCCGCATATGGAGGCGTCTACATTTTCGTGGCGGTGCTCTGGCTCTGGTCCGTCGAGGGCGTCAGGCCCACGGCCTGGGATGTGGCAGGTTCTCTGGTGGCGCTTATCGGGATGGCCATTATCATGTTTGGTCCAAGACATGCGTAAGCGGATAAGCAAGGGTATTCAAGTACTTGCGACCCCCTGGGGTGGCAGTGGTTCCGGGGAGGCATCCATTTCCGCTTCACCG
>JBDSSX010000315.1:0-3754 GCA_039928555.1 Nitrosospira sp.
GGAGCGCCAAATCAAGCATGCGTTCATAGACGCCCAATAGTTTAGTAAACCCGCGCTCGAACCATTCGGTCCATCTCAGGCTGCGCCCTTCGCTTTCATGCCCGGTAATATAGCGGCTGGTCATCACCGGAACCAGCGTGAGCGATACGACAGCCGACATCAGGACGGCGATTCCCACGACGGCGGCAAACTCGTGAAAAAGCAGTCCAATCACGCCGGGCATGAAAAAAATTGGAATGAAAACGGCAACCAGCGAGAGGGAAATTGAGATGATGGTAAAACTCACTTCCCGGGATCCCTGCAAGGCGGCCTGCAGAGGTGACATACCCTTCTCGATATGGCGTACGATATTCTCGAGCATCACGATGGCATCGTCCACCACCAACCCGACGGCGAGCGTGATGGCGAGCAATGAAATATTGTCCAGGCTGTAATCAAAGACGCGCATTAGCGCCACTGTTCCCAACAGCGAAATCGGTAATGACAATGCCGGGATCAATGTCGCGGAAGCCTTGCGCAGGAACAGGAAAATCACCAGCAAGACGAGGACGATGGTTACCCCCAGCGTAATCTGCACATCGTGGATGGATTCGCGGATTGAAATTGAACGATCGCTGGTTAGTTTGAGCTGAACGGATGACGGCATTTGCGCGATCAGTTCCGGAATTACCGCCTTGATGGCGTCGACTGTGGCAACGGTATTTGCGCCTGGCTGACGCTGCACCGAAAGCGTGATCGCGCGTTCGCCGTTAACCCAACTCGCGGTTTTAACAGATTCCACGCTGTCTTCAACCTCCGCCACCTCCGAGAGCCGTACCGGATTGCCGCTGGGGGAGGTGGCGATAATCAGTTTCGCAAATTCGGCGGCATCGCCGAGCTGGCGATTGGCCTGGATGGTCAGGCTCTGACGCGGACCTTCAAGTGTGCCGATGGGAGAATTGGCATTTGCGGTGCGCAGCGCGTCAGCGACGTCGTCAAGCGTCAGATTACGCACCGCAAGCGCTTCCGCGTTCACATGCACACGCACAGCGTATTTTTTCTGGCCGTTGATCTGTACCTGTGCCACGCCGGTAATTGTCGATAGCGTCGGAGAGATAAGGTCTTCGGCGAAACTGTTCAAATACGATAGCGACATCGAAGGCGATGTCAGCGCAAGAAAGATGATAGGCGCATCAGCGGGGTTGATCTTGCGGTAGGACGGGGGTGCGGTCATTTCAATTGGCAGCGATCGCTGGGCACGCAGCAATGCCGCCTGCACATCAATGGAGGCGCTGTCGATATCACGATCCTGGTCGAATTCCAGTGTAATCGTGGTATTACTCAGCGTGCTGGTCGAACTGATGACCGAAAGGCCGGAGATAGTGGAAAATTGCCGCTCGAGTTGGGTGGCCACCGATGAAGCCATTGTCTCGGGGCTTGCGCCCGGGAGCACCGCGGTTACCGTAATGGTGGGCGAATCGTAACTTGGCAGCGCGGCAATCGGCAGGCCACCGTAGGCAATGATACCGGCGATAACAGCGGAGGCCGATAGCAGCACCGTCATCACCGGGCGGCGGATACATAATTCGGAGAGGTTCATCACTGATCCGCTGATTCGCTCATCTACCTGCCAACTCCAGCCTCACCGCTCCGGGGCTTGACCTCTGTTACGACGCTGCCCGGCCTGAGATTCCTCGCACCTTCAACCACAACACGCATACCCGGCACAACGCCCTCTCCCTCGATTACGGCGAGCCCATCCTGAATCAAGCGCATCTCAACGGTCAGAGGGTTCGCTTTACCATCTTCCCCAATTACATAAACAAATTTCCTTTCCGGACCATTCTGCACTGCCTGCACCGGAACTGTGAGTGCGTCGGCCAATGTACGCGGCGCAAGCATCACGGTGACAAACATGCCCGGCCAGAGATGCCTATCCGCATTGGGAAATTCCGCTTTGAGACCAATGGTGCCACTTGCCGTGTCTACCGCATTATCAACAAATATCAACCGGCCCTTGCGTGTTTGCTTTCCGGCTGCGTCCAACACCACATTGACCGGCACTTCACCTTCGGCAAGCGCTTGTTGCAAAGGTACAAACTCGCGCTCCGGCAAGGTAAAGCTGACATTGACCGGATCGATCTGCGTGATGCTTACCAAGGCATCATTCGGCTGTACCAGGCTGCCTTGGTACACCGGAATGGCACCTGTGCGCCCGGCAATAGGCGCCGTGATTTCGCTGAAACCGCGAGCGACGCGATTTGCCTGCACCGTCGCCTGATCCACCGAAAGTTGGGCGCGCAGCCCCTCCACCTGATTCTCCGCCACCTCAAGCGCAGCTTGTGAAATAAAGTTTTGCCGAAACAATTCGCGTTGGCGATCAAGATTACGCTCGGCATTCGTCAGATCAGCCCGGGATTTGGCCAATTGCCCTTCGGTCCTGCTGAGATTTGCGTCCTCGGTCCGCGCGTCAAGCGTGAACAACTTCTCACCCTTTTGCACAAATTGTCCTTCTTTGATGTGCACGGCTCTAATCATGGCACTGAGCTGTGGCCGCACCGCAACCATCTGTTGCGCAGACACCGTGCCATTGGCCGTAAGCCTGACTGATACATTGCTTCGGGCAACCAAAGCGGTAACTACATGAATCGCTCTATCGCCCCTGTCCGCCTTGCTCTTCGCGTCCGCCACTCCACTTTGGTTGCGCCAGATCCAGGTGGCAACAATCAACGCGACGAACAGGATACCAGCCATCGTGACCCACGTACGCCGTTTGGCGCTCGCCGCCGGTTTTGTTGGAGACATACCTTTCATCAAGCCAGTCAATTTACAACCTTTCCCCCAGCCAACCGCATCCGCCATGCGCAGCGACTGGAAATGGCCTCATCATGCGTGACCAGAACCAATGTTGTTCCCCGCTCGCGGTTCAGCTCAAACATGAGTTCTATGATTTGCGCGCCTGTGACCGAATCCAAGTTGCCCGTGGGTTCATCAGCCAGCAACAATTGTGGTTGCGTGACAAATGCGCGCGCTATGGCAACGCGCTGTTGCTCGCCGCCGGAGAGCTGCCTGGGATAATGTTTCAGACGCATCCCCAGTCCGACTCGTTCAAGCAACTCCAATGCGGCGATGTTTGCATTGTTCGCGCCGGCGAGTTCCAGCGGTAACATCACATTCTCAACCGCGGTCAACGCGGGCAACAACTGAAAGGACTGGAATACGAAACCCAGCATGCGTCCGCGCAATGCCGCCCGCGCATCTTCATCCAGCAAAAAAATATCTTCTCCATCAAGATGAACCTTGCCGCTTGAGGGCGTATCTAATCCAGCCAGCAGTCCCAACAAAGTCGATTTACCCGAACCCGACGCCCCCACCACGGCAACGGAATCACCCGCATTTACTTTAAGGTTAATGTCCTCCAGAATGGTAAGTTGTTCGTCACCGGTGCTGACGCGCTTGGTCAAGGCGACGGCCTGCACAATAGGCTTTTCAACAAGGTTATCTGTCATGAAATATTTCCTGATTATTCTCTATACGCTATTTACTTTTATCTCCGCCAACTCGGGCGCCGCAGCCGTACCCGGAGCCGCGGCCACACCCGCAACCACTACTATTATGGTATTCGGCGACAGCTTGTCCGCCGGCTACGGCCTGCCGCAGGAAGCTGGATGGGTCAGTCTGCTGAAGAAACGACTGCAAACTCAATCGCAGACTCACCTGATCAACAACAGCATCAGTGGCGAAACCGCGATGGGTGGACGCAACCGCATCGAAC
>JBDSSX010000316.1:0-3612 GCA_039928555.1 Nitrosospira sp.
TGATGGTATTCCTGCGCCCGACACTGATTCGCGATGGCGAGAACGCCGAACCGCTTACCAATACACAATATGACCGGGTCCTGAGCGACCAGAACAAAGCCAAACCCAAACCTCATCCTATCCTTCCAGACCTGGAATCACCCAGTCTGCCGCCGCGTCCGCCGAAAGCCCCCGCAATCCCTGAGGAGGTCGACATCCCTGACGGCACCGGACCCGGGATAAAACGATGAATACTGCACGCTTATGACTTTCTCAGATAAAGTCCCCTATGCGTTTGTCAAGACCAGCGGCGTCGTTGTGACCTCCATCGACAATGGTCTGGCGGAGGTGGCTGTCCGCAGCGGCGCACAAATCAGCGCATTGGCGGAATTGCGCCGTGTTCTTGGCGTGCCCCTGCATGCGCGCCGGATCGGCACCGTCGAGTTCGATGAACTTGTCTCCACCCTATATAACGGTGCGGCAGCTGGTACCGCCGCGCTTGCCGGCGACCTGGCGCAGGATATAGACCTCTCCAGGCTATTGCAGGAGTTGCCAAAAGTCGAAGACCTGCTCGAAAGCCAGGATGATGCACCGGTTATCCGTCTCATTAATGCGCTGTTTACGCAGGCGCTACGCAATACCGCCTCGGATATTCACATTGAACCCTATGAAACCCGCTCGGTGGTGCGGCTACGCATCGACGGTACGCTCCGTGATCTGATCGAACCGGCGCGCGCGCTGCACGCTGCCCTCGTCTCACGCATCAAGATCATGGCGCACCTTGACATTGCGGAGAAGCGCCTGCCGCAAGACGGACGAATTACATTACGAATGGCAGGCAGACCGATTGACGTACGCGTATCCACGATTCCCACCGTCCATGGCGAACGCGTGGTGCTGCGTTTGCTTGATAAGCAAGCCGGACGGCTCGACCTGACCCGGCTCGGCATGGACGATGCCACACTGGCGCATATGGACAGGCTTATCCGGGAACCACACGGCATTATCCTGGTGACCGGCCCCACCGGCTCAGGCAAGACCACCACGCTTTATGCCGCGCTCTCACGGCTTGATTCGGCCACACTCAATATCATGACTGTTGAGGACCCCATCGAGTACGATCTTGACGGTATCAGCCAGACGCAGATAAATACCCGCATCGATATGAGTTTTGCGCGGGCTTTGCGCACCATTTTGCGCCAGGACCCCGATGTCATCATGATCGGAGAGATCCGGGATCTCGAAACCGCGCAGATCGCGGTACAGGCCAGCCTTACCGGTCATCTGGTATTCGCTACCCTCCACACCAACGATGCGGTGAGTGCGGTCACCCGGCTTGTGGATATGGGTGTAGAGCCGTTTCTGCTTGCGTCGAGTCTGATCGGAGTGGGGGCCCAGCGTCTGGTCCGCCGGCTTTGCCTGGAATGCCGCGAACCCTTCCCTGGCGATGTGGCGCAGCTGCAATCCCTCGGATTCGATTCGCCAACCAACGTTTTTTATAAAGCACAAGGATGCGCTGCCTGCAACCACTCCGGTTATCGGGGCCGTACCGGTATTTACGAATTACTGACGGTTGACAACGACCTGCGCAGCCGCATCCATGACCGGGCGTCCGAGCAAGACCTGCGAGAGTATGTGGTTACCAGAGGGATGCGGTCATTGCGGGATGATGGCATGCGCCTGGTTGCACAAGGCGTGACCAGCCTGGAAGAAGTCGTGCGTGTGACGCGCGAATAGGGCCTCCTTAATCCTAAATCCGGTAGTTGGACGGCGTGAAGTGTACGGTTTTTGGGGTGCGGGACAAGGCGCAACGACGCGGAATGGTTGTTCCATTCCAAGGAGTTGCAACGCAGTCATGTGCCGCAAAAACTGTGCAATTCACCCCGTAGCAGCCTCACCCGGAAGGTGAGAGTCAAACAATACGAAATATTGTTATTAATCACAACACTGATCTATTAAATGAGCGGTCAACTACCGGATTTAGGTTAATGGAAGCATACCGCTATGAAGCGCTTGACGCCGCGGGCCGTACGGTATCCGGTGTGGTGCAGGCCGATACGCCGCGTCAGGCACGCGCGCAATTGCGTGCCCAGGGTTTGTTGCCTTCGGTGGTCGATCAGGCGCGGACCCGGGAGCAGGCGCAGCTACCCTGGACGCGGGGCATTTCATCGGCTGAGCTGAACCTGTTGACACGACAGTTGGCGACGCTGCTGTCAGCGGGGCTGACTGTGGAGCAATCACTTACCGCACTGATCGAGGAAGCCACCGAACCCATGATACGAGAGTTGCTGGGGGGCATTAAAACCGAAGTGACTGCGGGACTTTCCCTCGCCGGCGCCTTAGGCAGCTACAGCAAGAGTTTCCCTGATTTCTACTGCGCATTGGTGCACGGAGGTGAGGAATCTGGGGCATTGCCTGTAATTTTGCAACATCTGGCAGACTATCTCGATGCACGCCAGGCTTTGAAGCAAAAAACCAGTCTTGCACTTCTTTATCCGGTTCTGGTTACGGTGGTGGCAATTCTGATTGTTACCGGCCTGCTTGTTTACGTAGTGCCGCAGGTGGTACAGGTATTCCAGCATTCACGCCAGAGCCTGCCTTTTCTGACGCGGGCGCTGATCGGATTGAGCGATTTTCTCGGCATGGCCTGGCCCTATCTTGCCACTGCTATCGTCGGCGGCCTGATCGCTGCCCGCATGACGCTACGCCACGACAAAGCAAAGTACCGTTGGCACGCTCTGTTGCTGCGGATGCCCTGGTTGGGATCAATCATTCGCGGTGAAAACACGTCCCGTTTCGCCAGTACTCTCTCGATTCTCATCGGGGGCGGCGTGCCGCTTCTTACCGCGCTTGATTCCGGTGCGCGCGTAATGAGTAATAGGGTAATGCGCAAGGCTATCGAAGACACCATCGCGCGGGTACGTGAGGGAGCGGGCCTGGCCCGGGCGCTGCGTGAAACACGCGTATTTCCACCCTTGCTTGTCCATCTGGTGGCAAGTGGAGAAATGAGCGGCAAACTGGCGCAAATGCTCGAACGTGCCGCACAGCTTGAAACGCGGGCGCTCGAACGGCGCCTGGCAGTATTTCTGACGCTGCTTGAGCCCGTAATGATCCTGGTGATGGGCGGAATTGTGCTGCTCATCGTTCTCGCCATACTGCTCCCCATTATCGAGATTAACCAGCTGGTGCATTAAGGAATTTCTGAATTGGTTGCCCGTAGAGCACGCTATGATGCGTTTAATCCCTTTGCCAGATCGGCCTTGATATCCTTGACCGCCTCAAGCCCCACTGCGATTCTCAGGAGACCGTCGGTGATACCCGCCGCATCCCGATTTTCCTGACTGATACGCGCGTGAGTGGTCGTGGCGGGATGCGTGAGCGTACTCTTGGTATCACCAAGGTTGGCGGTGATCGAAATCAGGCGGACGGAGTCCACCACTCGCCACGCCGCCTCTTTTCCATTCTTCAATTCAAATGAAACAATACCGCCACCGGCTTTCTGCTGACGTTTGGCAAGCGCATGCTGCGGATGCGACGGCAAGCCGGGGTAATGAACTCTCGCCACGCCGGGCTGCGCTTCCAGCCAGCGGGCAATTTGCAGGGCATTTGCACAATGAGCCTCCATGCGAATCT
>JBDSSX010000317.1:0-3989 GCA_039928555.1 Nitrosospira sp.
GAATAACTCGTCGTAAATATACAGCACGGCTCCGCCGGGATAGCCAAAGATATAATCCACCCCTTCTTTCTGCAAACAGCGCACTGTAATTTCAGCGCCGGTTAATTCCGTGCTCATGCTTTCTTGGTCCTAATGTTGGGTGCGAGCAAAATGACGAATAAAATACTGAATAGTAACCAGGCCGCCCGAAAAGCCCCATTCCATAAGGGTTGCAGTAAAAACGAACCCCACTGCGTTGCACTCGTTGTAATCGTACCGATTTTACCAGTAACGCGCGCTACGAAGGACTTATTGAGAGATTCTCTGGTATGGCACCAGATCGCCTGCCTTGTTACCGTAAGACTGAGTCAACGCTTTTCAGAGAGACTCGGCTTTCTTTAACAGCGCTCCCTTATCCTTATGTCTTTCGATGCGGGCAAGCTGTCTTGGTGCAATCCGCGTAAAGTGCCAGCGAGTGCTCGTGAATGGTGAAGCCGCGATCCTTGGCGATTTTAACTTGACGCTTCTCGATTTCGGCATCATAGAATTCTTCTACGCGGCCGCATTGCAGACATACCAAATGGTCGTGGTGAGTGCTGCTGGCAAGCTCAAACACCGCTTTGCCACTTTCAAAATGATGGCGCTCAAGCAATCCCGCTTGCTCGAATTGTGTCAGCACTCGATAAACCGTGGCTAGACCGATATCCTCACCTTCACTGATGAGGGTTCTATAAATATCTTCCGCCGACAGGTGCCGTATCGGGCTGCTTTCGAACAGGCTCAGTATTCTAAGCCGCGGCAGCGTGGCCTTCAAGCCCATGGTTTTAAGATCGTTCGGCTTGCTCATGGCTATGTCCATCCCCTAAGTTATTTACTGTATCATATAACGTTAAGTCTGCTTTGGAAACATACGCTGCCGCGATGCGCGCGAAAATACTCACGTTGCTTGTTTTGCCACTGCTCGCCGGATGTACGTCTATTCCATCTCTGGTCTACAAAATGGAGATTCAGCAGGGGAATGTTATTACCCAGGAGATGGTGGATAAACTAAAACCCGGCATGACCCGATCGCAGGTGCGCTTCGCGTTGGGTTCGCCAATGATTAGCGATGTTTTTCACGACAACCGGTGGGACTATGTATATCGCCTGGAGCAAAGGGGTAGCCTGGTCGAGCAACGTCAGCTGACGGTATTTTTCGAGGACGACAAAGTGGTGCGCCTGGGTGGCAGCTTTTCACCCACGATCGCCTTTGCTTCACCTCAGCCAGTCGATCCCACCAGGCCCATCGCTAACGTGGAAAATGGTGTTCCAGCCCAGGTTGATGCCGCCGCGCTACGGGAACTGGAGATGTCCAGTCTGAGGCAGGTGCCACCATCGCAGGCTGCGATCCTACCGCAGCCAGTAGATGAGGCTATCAAGCCCGTCATTAAAGAAGGTGATGTTCCCGCTTTGAGCGCTATTCCGCCAAGTGATACACCGGCTTCAAGCAGTGTTTCGGCATCTAGCGATACCCCGATTGTGAGTAAGGCTCCAGTTTCATCGGAACCGAAGCCGGCAGCCTCCAGACAAACGCCCTCACAGGCTGGAGACAGGGGGAGCAGAGAGGCCGATCAGCCGAAAGAGTAGGGTTTTAACCTGGCAAGGTGCTGGAATAATCCTGATCCGGTACTTGGACAGCGTGGAGTGTGTGGCTTTTGGGGTAGGGCAAGGCGCAACAACGCGGAATGGTTATCCATTTCAGAGCGTTGCAACGCTGCCATCCGCCACAAAAACCGTGCAATTCACCCTGTAGCGGACTCACCGAATGGTGAGCGTCAAATGACACATAAAATCTTTAATAATTATATAATTAAGCTCATAAAAGAGCGGTCAGCTACCGGATTCAGGATAATCCCAAGCCTGGTGGTTTGCCGCTCATTTTTCACTCATTGGTCAAGCTCGGCACGATGATCCACAAAAACTTCAGAATATAGATGATGACATTGAATATTACCATTACCGGAAGTTCGGGCCGCATGGGACGCGCTCTGCTGGAAGCGATTTCGCGGACACCGGACATGCGGTTGTCGGCCGCCCTGGAGCGGGAGGGGAGTTCTTGTCTCAAGAAGGACGCGGGGGAGTTGATTGGCTCGCCTTGCAACATTGCTATTACCGATGATGTTGCCGCTGCGCTTCCCGGGAGCGATGTACTGATTGATTTCACCCGTCCTGAAGGAACGCTCGCGCATCTTGCAGTGTGCCGCACGCTAGGTGTGAAAATGGTTATCGGTACCACTGGTTTTTCGGCGCAACAAAAAAAAGATCTCAAAGCGGCGTCAAAAGACATCGCCATCGTGTGTGCGCCTAACATGAGTGTGGGTGTGAACGTTACGCTCAAGCTGCTGGAAGTGGCGGCCAAAGTGCTGAATGAGGGTTATGACATCGAAATCATAGAGGCGCATCATCGCCATAAGATAGATGCACCTTCCGGCACCGCGCTGCTCATGGGTGAGGTAGTGGCACAAGCGCTTGGCAGAAATCTTTCGGAAGTTGCTGTTTATGGACGCGAAGGCAATACGGGTGAACGAGCGCCCGCTACCATTGGTTTTGCCACCATACGTGGCGGGGATATTGTGGGCGATCACACCGTAATGTTTGCAGGTACCGGCGAGCGCATCGAAATTTCGCATAAGGCGGGTAGTCGCGCAACATTTGCTGAGGGCGCGTTGCGCGCTGCCCGTTTTCTTGCGGACAAGCAAGGCGGCTTGTTTGATATGCAGGACGTGCTCGGGTTGCGCGAGTAGTTCGAGCAAATCCGGTTGGCAGGTAAAAGACCCAGGTTTTGGGGTACCTGCGTCGCCGCGTTTCATTGAAGGAAGCGCCTTTTGGGCGTATAATCTTAAACTCAGAGAAACGGGACAGACGGTAGCTTGTCCCGTTTTCCACGCCTTGTCAGTATTCCAGGAGCCACCCGTGTCACAACGCCCGCATGCCGTTCTCGCGCTCGCCGACGGCACCATTTTTTGCGGCATATCCATCGGCGTGGAAGGTATCAGTACGGGTGAGGTGGTGTTCAACACCGCCATGACCGGTTACCAGGAGATCCTGACTGATCCGTCCTATTGCAGGCAGATCATCACGCTGACTTATCCGCATATCGGCAACACGGGTACTAACCCTGACGACGTCGAATCCGGCAAGATTGAGCGGGTATATGCCGCTGGTCTGGTGATCCGTGATCTGCCCCTGGCTTCCAGTAATTGGCGGCAGACTCAGACTTTGCCGGAATATCTCGAACAGCAAGGCGTCGTGGCGATTGCGGGTATTGATACCCGCAAACTTACGCGCATATTGCGGGAAAGGGGTGCGCAGGGCGGTTGTCTCATGACGGGTCATTTCAATGAAGCCGAGGCCTCGAAGCATGCCAGAGAATTTCCGGGGCTGGTCGGAATGGATCTCGCCAAAGTAGTGAGCTGTGATCAGCCTTATGAATGGAGCGAAGGTGAATGGAAGCTGGGACGCGGCTACCAAGCCCAGAGAAATCTCCGCTTTCATGTTGTTGCACTCGATTTTGGGATCAAGCGCAACATACTTCGCAAGCTGGCGCAGCGCGGCTGCAAGGTTACGGTATTTCCCGCGCAGACATCCGCGGATGAAATTCTGGCATTGCAACCCGACGGAGTGTTTCTTTCCAATGGGCCGGGCGATCCGGAGCCCTGTGATTACGCCATCGCCGCCACCAGGAAGTTGCTCGAAAAGGAGGTGCCCATTTTTGGCGTTTGCATGGGACATCAATTACTGGGACTGGCCAGTGGCGCCAAAACCATCAAAATGAAATTTGGCCATCACGGCGCCAACCATCCAGTGCAGGATCTGGACACCGGAAGAGTAATGATTTCAAGCCAGAATCACGGCTTTGCGGTAGATATCGAGACGCTGCCGAAGCATGCGCGAGTTACCCATGTGTCGTTGTTTGATGGCAGTCTGCAAGGATTTGAACTGATCGGCCAGCGCGCATTCTGCTTTCAGGG
>JBDSSX010000318.1:0-1635 GCA_039928555.1 Nitrosospira sp.
GGAGCAACGGAAATAACCGTGCAACTTTTCCAGGGCGGAATCAAACTGATCCGTGTCGCGGATAATGGAATCGGAATTTCCCGGAATGATCTGCCGCTTGCGCTTGCCCGCCATGCGACCAGCAAGATCAATACATTGGACGATTTGCAGAAAGTGGCAAGCCTGGGCTTCCGCGGTGAAGCATTGGCAAGTATCGCGGCAGTTTCGCACTTGACACTGGCAAGTCGCGGGGCGGAGGAGAAACACGCCTGGCGGATACAAACAAAAGGCGGCCATCTATCACAGCCTGAGCCTGCCGCCCTTGCCTCGGGCACCATGGTGGAAATGCATGACCTCTATTTCAACACCCCGGCACGGCGTAAATTTTTGAAGACCGAAGCCACTGAATACGCCCATTGCGACGACGTATTCAAGCGGATTGCGTTGTCGCGCGCTGACATCGGATTCACACTGCAACACAACGGAACCGTACGCAGGCATTTGCGTCCGGCGGATGCAAGACTTCGCATCACGGCAATACTGGGAGATGAATTCGCCCAAACCTCGGTATTCGTTGACGAACAAGCAGCGGATTTACGGCTGTGGGGTGCCTCAGCGTTGCCCCACTACTCACGATCATCCCGCGATAACCAGTATTTTTTTGTCAATGGCCGTTTCGTACGCGACAAACTGATTGCTCATGCGCTACGCGAAGCCTATCGCGATATCCTCCATTCAGATCGGCATCCGGCTTTTGCGCTATTCCTGGAGATGAATGCCGATGGCGTGGATGTGAATGTGCATCCCACTAAAACAGAAGTTAAATTTCGCGATTCGCGCGCACTGCATCAGTTCATTTTTCATACGCTCAACAAAGCCCTGGCATCGCCGCAATCAGTGTCCCCGGCCTCCGTATCCCCAGCCCGGGATCAGGAATCGGGGAACAGAAGCCGGGCGGTGGTTGGCCCATTTTCCGCCTATTCGTGGCAACGTATCATGCCGCTTGCGTCACAACCAATGCCGATTGCGCCGCCTGCGCTTTCTGCGCCTCCTGGGATAGCAGCCCAATCGCAAGCGTTTTATCAGACCTTGTTTGGCACCGGCACGGAATCATCGGATGGTTCGATGACAACCGCGATCGTTGAGGAGAAGCAGGAGATTCCGCCACTGGGATTCGCCTTGGGACAACTCCTCGGCATTTATATTCTGTCGCAGAATGATCGGGGCTTATTGATCGTGGATATGCATGCGGCACACGAGAGAATATTATATGAAAAACTCAAATTGGCGCTCGATAACCACAAACTCTCGATGCAGCCCTTGCTGATCCCCGCAATATTCCAGGCGGACAGCCTGGATATCGCCACGGTTGAGGAAAACAGTGCCGTCTTGTGTGAACTTGGGTTTGAAATCTCGGTGTTTTCACCCACCATGCTGGTGGTACGGGCAGTGCCGGCCACGCTCAAAGATGCGGACGTGGTAAAACTGGCGCACGACGTATTAAGCGAGATCCGCGAATTTGGCGCCACTCAGGCATTGACGAGCAGGCGTAACGAACTTCTCTCGACCATGGCCTGCCATGGTGCGGTTCGCGCCAACCGCATGCTGACTATTCCGGAAATGAACGCGCTATTACGTGAAATGGAAGCCACAGCA
>JBDSSX010000319.1:0-6405 GCA_039928555.1 Nitrosospira sp.
AGCAACTACGGCTGGAGCGACGGAACAGACGCCGACTACGGCGACGCGCATAAAACGCTCGCGTACCGGTTTACCTTGCTTAACCCCACCGACGTGACGCTCTCATTCCAGCAGGCAACTTCTCAAGGCACGGACCATGGCGGCAACGTCTCCACTTCGCAACTCGGACTGATGCCCGGTTTTTCGCTCTTTCAGGGACTTGCGCATGTTGCCCCGATGGAAGCGGATTATGATTCTTCCGACATATCCAAGGCCAACCGGCCTGATTATACCGAGGGCTCATTCAGAGCATTGAACGATTGGAAAATCGGCAATGCCCCCGATACCGGCAATGACATACCCGGCAGCCTGAGTTTCTTCAAGTATATCGGCCATGCCTATGACGGTACAGGCTTTGGCTCGGATGGCACGGCCGACGGCATGGTTTCGCATACTTTCATGAACCTTGCACCCGGTGATTATTCGGTCTTCCTGGGTGGCGTGGATTATCTGTCTCAGGATATCTCTAACCAAAATCTCCTGAATAAATATGGTGTTACCGGCACTCTGGCGGCCGGTGTGGTACCCGAACCGGAAACCTACGCCATGCTGCTGGCCGGTCTCGGCCTGATGGGCACTATGGTGCGCCGGCGCAAATCACGCGGAAATGTCTAGGCAATGTCCGTAGTGCCTAAACAATTTCCGCTTCTCTCGTCCATCTATCCCGATGTCACGAGTTCATTCCAAGGAGGAATTAATCATGAATAGATTCAAGAGCCGCCTCAGGCTGGCTGCGGTAAGTTCCTTACTCGCCCTGGCGCCTGTGGCTCATGCGGCCACCAATACGTTTGACGGCAACAACTTTGTAGTGGATTACGGTGTTTCAAACGGTGGGGTTAACCCTTACTTTCCAATTTTCCATGCTGATGCCACAGGCAGCGCGAGCGCTGTTGAAGTTGCCAACGCGTCTGGCTGGAAGATCGATACCATGGGTAGTACCTTATCGCTCACCTGGAATAAGGCCGCTGAATTCATGAATTCCGGCAGTCCCGCATTCATTGGCTTCAAGATCACCGATACCGGCAACCAACTGGCCGATATCCTCGGTGCTTCTGTCACGAATACGACTTACACGCCTTCGACGTATGGCAATCTGATAGAAGGATTTATGCCGTCCCAGGTAACATTTGACGCAAATAATATTTACGTCAACCTGAACACGGCCATGTGGCATGCGGCCCCCATGGCCAGTATGGGAGATCCCTTCCGTGATCACATCGCGTTGTCCGTCAACTTTCAGTCGGCATCCCCAATCCCCGAACCGGAAACTTATGCCATGTTACTGGCGGGCCTGGGTCTGATGGGCGCCGTCGCCAGAAGACGCCAGCGCCACGATCATGGCAAATAACCCGGCATAATAAGTCATCGTTGACAACAAAAGCCGCTCCCAACCGGGCGGCCTTTGTTTGTCATGCCGTTGGCGGGTACTTTCATGTGCTTGTTTGCACCTCATTAGCTGATTCGCAAGTTTACTGCGTCCCATTGACACACTTCTTTAGACATTCATTCATCAAATGCCATGCGCTTGCCTTTGCCTGGCCGCTTCTTGCCATCCTGACAGGCGAGGCGGCCGGACAAGAGGTCCTGCGTGAGATAAACGTATCCTCCACTCGCGTGAAGGCACCCCTGGTAGAAAGCGAATCCCTTAAATGGATCAAGCGCCCGAGCAGCGATGCGGGCGAATATCTGCAACAAAAACCCGAATTCTCCTCCACCAGAATCGGTGGAACGGCGGGAACCGTATTGCTGCGCGGCCTCGGCGGCCCCCGTTTGGGAATTGTCATGAATGACAGCCTGGAAGAAGCCGGTGCCAATCACGGCACGGACCCCGGCACTTCCTATATTCAGCCCGATGCCCACGACCACATAACCGTGGTAAAGGGGCCGAATAGCGTTCTCTACGGCTCCAGCATGGGAGGTCTGGTGATATTCAACGAAACACCCAAGAAATTCGACAAACCTGGCGTACGTGCCCGGGCCGTTGGGGGTATGGGCAGCTTTGGCCGCCGCGATTTGACAATGGATGCCACGGTGGGGGCTCCCCTGGTTCAGTTACGGGGCATTGTCAACTTTACCCGGGGCGACAATTACAAAGACGGTTCAGGCAGGGAAGTTTTCTCCTTTTTCAAACGAGACTCCAACAAGCTGATCGCCACGTTTACGCCGACTTCGAACATTACCGCCGAATTCAGCGCGGAGCAAGGCGATGCGCAGATCGCATTCCCGGCTTTCTCCCTGATGGGGGACGGCATCCACTTCAAGCGGCAAATTCTGGGAAGCCGCTTCACAGTAGCAAACATCACCAATAAATTCCGAAAACTGGAGGTGCAGTTCTTCGACAGGAATCTCGATCACCTTATGGACAATTTCACGCTCAGGCCCGTAACGGTAGAAATACTTAATCCCGATCCACCGGGCCCGTTAATCACCAATACCAATCGCAGAACCCTGATGCAAAAGTTTCGGGGGCGCTCGGCGAGGGTTGCGGCTACGTTTGATCTGACTGCCGCAACCGAGGTCGTTATCGGTTATGAACACAGGGACAACAAATACGCTGGCAACAATCAAACAGCGGGGACCCTTTGCATCATCACTACCTGCACCACCACCGATATTTTTTCTCCTTTCTATGATCTGCGTACCATCAGTAACTCGATTTTCTCCGAGGTTACGCACCTCATTAATCCTACGACCACGCTTAAATTTGGCGTGCGTCGGGAATATTTTCATACGCTGGCGGGAGACTTGTTTACTTTTCTGGGAGCTCCACTTGATACCTCGAATGGCCAGCGCAATGATACGCCCACCAGCGCTTTCATCCGTCTTGAAAAAGAGGTGATGCCCGCCACAATCGCCTTTGTCGCCCTGGCTAACGGCGAGCGCCCGGCCAGTAATCTCGAACGTGCCAGCTTCAATGGATTTAATCTCAAAAAAGAAAAGAATCGCGAAATAAATATCGGTTTGACAGTCAATCGACCCACCTGGCAAGGGTCGGTCACCGTGTTCGGAAGCCGCATCAATGACTACATCCTGATTAATCAGGGCGTTCTTTCAGCAAATGTGGATGTTGATCGCGTTGGCACTGAAGTTGATCTGGTCAAGCAGATTACACCCAACTGGAGACTATTCGGCAATCTTGCCTGGATCAGGGCTGAGAATCTTACAGGCCACGGCCACGGCTCCGTCCCGCTGGCCCAGACACCACCGCTGGATAGCAGATTCGGTGCAATATTCCAGCAAGGAACATTCTCCCTCACATTAGCGGGACGTGTCGTAATGAAACAGGACCGGATCGATCCCGGTTTCGGAAACTCGCTCGGGATCGATAATCCGACCACCACACCGGGGTTTGAAACAGCCAACGTTTCGATGTCCTGGAAGCCGCTGAAACAAGTCCAGTTAAGCATGGGCGTCGAAAATATCTTCGACCGCACTTATTTTGAACACCTCAGCCGCAGAATGGGAGATATACCGCCGGGGTTTGTGAATCTCGGACGCGTTTATGAACCGGGGCGAGCGGCGTGGTTCAGGATAGTCTTCAACATGTAACAACGTTCAACTTCTAAAGCTTGTGTGCCTGGCTGCCCGGTGCGACAAATTGTCGCGCGGCAATTTGTCGCATTCCCAAACAGATTTTTCCTCCCTACACTTCCATATCGTTGTTACCCGGCACTGACTTTAGTCAGATCAAGACCTTTGAAATATAGCCTGCATATCACAGTAGCTTTGATTGGGTTTGCAATAACAGCCATCCCATGCGAGGCGGCGCAACCACCCATAGCCAGGACGCGTGCTATTGAAAACCCTGCCGCGACTGGTGCGCAATTCCCCCGTCTTGCATCGCTTCCCAATGGCGGAATATTGATGAGCTGGGTGGAGCCGCTTGCCAAAGGTCATGTTCTCAAATATGGCCTGTTGCGCGATGGGAGATGGATACGTCAGGGTGAGGTCGCCCGTGGCGGGGACTGGTTTATTAATTGGAGCGATTTTCCTTCTATAGCGGTCATCGACAAATCGTTTTGGGTAGCGCATTGGCTGGTGAAGCATAAAGGTGGGCGTACTTATGACTACGATATCGCAACATCCATTTCCAATGACGCCGGCGTAACCTGGAGTCCTCCCAAGGCGCCCCACCGTGATGGATCGGCCGCTGCACATGGTTTTGCCGTGATATTTCCTGTGCACGGCGACGCGGGTATTATCTGGCTGGATGGACGCGATCGTCTTGGGAAGAAAGATCGCGGCAAGCCTGCGCGGAAATTCGGTAATTTTGCCTTGCGCTATACGCGCATTCACCGTGATGGGGGCATGGATGCGGAGCAGGTGATTGAAGACAATACCTGCACCTGCTGCTGGCCGGCTGTGGCTGTGACGCCGGCTGGTCCGGTGGCCGCCTGGCGCGGCCGTACTGATGACGAAATTCGCGACCATCGAGTCGCACGTTTGCACCAGGGTAAATGGACAAAACCTGTGCCGTTACATCGAGATGGCTGGGAAATTGCCGGATGCCCGGTCAATGGACCCATGCTGGCAGCACGCGGAATGCAAGTCGTGGTGGTCTGGTTTACCGCCGCGGACGATCAGCCGCGTATACGCGCCGCGTTCTCCACGGATGGCGGGCAGAGTTTTGGTCAACCCGTCGAGGTGGACAAGGTCAATCCATCGGGACGCGTGGGTGTCGCCTGGAGCGATGACCGCACTGCGGTCGTTTCCTGGATCACCGCCACGGATGCGGGTACCGGAAAAGCCAGCCTGGCACTACGCAAATTGTATACCGACGGCTCATCGGGTCCGATCCAGCGTCTCAAGGAAATCAGCGGTGGACGGGACACCGGCGTGCCGCAACTGGCCGCATATGGGTCGGGGTTCATAATGGCCTGGACAGGGGAAGCGCCAAGTCATGGCATTGATACGGTATTTGTTCCCCCAGATGACTTGTTTCGTCCGGTTCCCCTGAATCGATGATTCCGCTTGTCACCCCGTTCGCCCAGGCGCAGCCGCTTACGACGTGGAAACGCGCGAATAAAAAGAAAAAGTCCGGTGCAAAATTAATCGCTACCGGACTAGGGGTATCCTTCAGGGGAGGACAAGAAAAGATACCAATAGGTATTCTCCTCTATTTCAGAAAACTCTCTGTTCGTTGTCCCACATAGAATAAAACAAATAAGCGATAAGCTTATATTTATTCCCACATCACATCGCAATTTTTCTTGACTGCCGCGGCGAGCAACTCGATCAAGGGCAAAGCCCGATATTCAAGACTCACCGCTTCATCCTCCTGATCCCCGCTTCGAGTATCCCCGGCCGGTTCCGGCGCGGCGGCAGACGTCGATTTTTCTGCCTCAATGGCGCGTTTCAGGCGATCAAGCGCGGCCGGGATATCCTCTGCCAATATCGCGCTGGGCACTGTCCCGCTGTGTCCCATCATCTTCAGCAAGCGCTTTGCAACGTCGCCAAACAGGGTTATGTCAGCATAGGCGTCGCATTTAAATGTTATCAGCATAGGACGTTTCCGGTAAAAAAATCGCGGCAGAATGAAACTGGAGGCCACGATCGTATGCGAAAGAAACTACACGGCTCCAGTGTACCGGGGTTTTACGGCGCGAGACTCTCCGTCCCCTTACACCGCATGCGCAAGCTTGCGTCTTCTGTTACCCGCAATGCTCAGAACAAACAGGCCGGCAACGAACATCGCCAGCATTTCAGGCTCCGGCACGGCGCTGGCGAAAGCCGCTCCGAGGATAGAATGCCCACGGGTGGTGGGATGAAAATCATCCCAATAAAGGAAACTGTCGGGATTGGCACAAGGCTCGGAAGTCAAGCATGCGTTTTGTACATCGGTGAGCTGGTAATGGGGATCGGATGGATTCGCGATAACGCCGTTCACGAAAGTATAAGTATCGAATTGAAATATATTGGCATCGGGAAATTGCGAGCTTACGCTCCCCAGCTGATTTTCCAATTCCTCATTGAACACGAGCGAAAACATTTGCGCATTCGACTTTTCGGTTTCTCCCTGATCGCTGACATAAGGCGTACTGCTCAAGTCCGCAAGATTTGGAACGAGAAAATGTCTTGCGCCGGCCCCCGCCAGTTCGCTTACATAACCCGCAATATTCCGGGCGGCCAGAACGGGAGAATCGTGGGTAAGATAGTCGTTCGCCCCGCCCCATACGAAAAACAACGCATTGGGGTCGGCCTGCCCGCCGGTACTCCCAATACCCTTCATATACTTTTCTACCTCGCCCTTCATACCTGGCAGCGGGAATATGCCCGGAACGGGAATCGGCAGCAGATCTCCCTCTTTGGTCGCGCTGCCTCCATCGCCAAAGTTTCCAACGCCCGAGGTGGCTCCTGCCACAGCAT
>JBDSSX010000320.1:0-1593 GCA_039928555.1 Nitrosospira sp.
GCCATTCATTCTCAACGCCCGCGGTATCCATCAGAAAAATGAGTTTCTCCGCTTTGAGCGCTATGGCTGTTTCGGCCGCAACGTTTTCCAAGGTCAGATTAAAGATCTCGCCGGTGGGCGAGTATCCCAGCGGCGACAGCAGCGCCACCTCGCCTTGTTCCAGCCGGGAGCGGATGGCTGCAATGTCCACCTTGCGCACTTCGCCGGTGTGCATCAGATCAATACCTTCTATCACGCCTACCGGACGAGCGGTGACGAAGTTTCCGCTGGCAACGCGAATGGCGGCGTTGGCCATGGGGGAGTTTGGCAAGCCCATCGACAGCAGTGCCTCAATTTCGACGCGGACCCGCCCTATCGATTCCTTCACGCATTGCAGTGTGGCGACATCGGTAACACGCATTCCTCTGACATATGTGGTCTGCAACTGGCACTCGTTTAACCGGGCTTCGATCTGCGGGCGCGCACCGTGTACCAGTACCAGTCGCACACCCAGGCTCGCCAGCAGGTTAAAATCATGGATAAGTTCGATAAACTTTCCGTCAGCCACTACTTCGCCACCGAAAGCAACGACAAAAGTCTTGCCGCGGAACGCATTGATATACGGCGCCACTGAACGGAACCAGGTTACAAAGCCGGAATGGGTCTTCACGCTTGCGGTTGATACGTTGAAGGTTGCATCGGTTTATGTCCGTATTGCGGCAAATGGAACGAAATGTTCGCGGGCGCCTTTAGTTTATAGCTGAAACCCAACTTTAAGCCACGTGCGGCCTTGAGCTGCGCCGGATCCGGGCGCAGGGGTTCTCAATAGTCTCCCCATAGCGCCTGCATCGCCGCGACTGCCGCCAATGCGGCGCTCTCGGTGCGGAGTATGCGTCTACCCAGGCGCAACGGAATAAATCCAGTCACCAGAGCGGCAGCCTCCTCCTCCGGGGTAAAACCGCCTTCCGGCCCCACCAGTAGCGTTAAGGTAGTGATAGTGGAAGGTTCGGGCAAATCACGCAAGCTGTTCTCCGCAGTGGGCGAGAGCATAAGGCATGGATCGGAAAGTACTCCAGTGCTCATATTCTTACACTCATCGATTTGCGAGCCAAGCCAACCCGGCAACGATATCAACGGCAGAACTTGCGGAATGCGATTTCTGCCGCACTGCTCACAAGCGGAAATAACAACTTGTTGCCAATGCTTGATGCGTCTTTCCACGCGCTCGCCCGAGAGTTTCACCATGCTCAACTTTGTGATGAGAGGCTGAATGCGGGAAACACCCAGTTCCACCGCCTTTTGTACAATCCAGTCCATTTTCTCGCTGGCGCATACTGCCTGCGCGAGCGTGATAGCGAGTGGCGACTCACGTTCGATATCCAGATACTTTTCAATTACCGCTGCCGCACCACTCTTTCCGATACGCCCGATAGTCGCCTGGAATTCACCCTTATTGCCATCGAATAAAATCAATTCGTCGCCTTGTCCCAGCCTCAGCACGCGTAAGGCATGGTGTGCGACGCTGGCGGGTAACTCGATGATCTGGCCAGCGGTAATTGGTTCAGGGCAGTAAAAACGGGGAAGTGCCATCGTTTCCGGAGCGCGGCGATTAAT
>JBDSSX010000321.1:0-1807 GCA_039928555.1 Nitrosospira sp.
CGCGCAGGATTTCGTAACACATCGTTTGTGCGGTTCTGACCTCGCTGCGACCCTGGCAGGTCGGACACGTCTCGCACAGAATGTGGGCGAGGCTTTCCCGAGTGCGTTTACGCGTCATTTCCACCAGCCCGAGCGCGGTAAAACCATTGACGGTCATGCGCGTCCGGTCTTTCATCAGTGATTTTTTGAATTCGGTGAGCACGGCATTTTTATGCTCCGCACTTTCCATATCGATAAAATCAATAATGATAATGCCGCCCAGATTTCGCAGGCGCAGCTGGCGTGCGATGACTTGCGCCGCTTCCAGGTTGGTTTTGAAAATAGTGTCGTCGAAGCTGCGCACGCCGACGAACCCGCCGGTGTTGACATCCACGGTGGTGAGCGCCTCGGTCTGATCAATGATCAGGTAGCCGCCGGATTTAAGATTTACCCGTCGCGCCAGGCACTTTTCAATTTCATCTTCTACGCCGTACAGGTCGAATAGTGGACGCTCTCCGGCATAATGGTCGATTCGTTCCGTCACATTGGCCATATAGTCTCGCGCAAAAGCGATCAACTTCTGAAAGGTTTCGCGCGAATCCACCAGAATACGCGCCGTGCCGTCATCCACGAAATCACGCAACACACGATGGCTAAGGTTCAAGTCCTGATAGAGCAGCCCAGGCATACCGGTCGAGGATTTTTCCTCAATGTCGTGCCACAGCCTGTGTAAATATTCGATATCTGTCTGCAAATCCTGCTCGCTGGCAGCTTCCGCCATGGTGCGGATGATAAAGCCGCCTTTTTCACCGGCGGGCAGCAGGTGCTTCAGCTTTTCGCGCAATAACTTGCGCTCGGTTTCATCCTCGATACGCTGGGAAATCCCGATATGGGATACCTGCGGCAGATATACCAGCATCCGTCCGGCGATACTCACCTGAGTGGATAGTCGCGCACCCTTGGTACTGATGGAATCCTTGATAACCTGCACGAGGATATTCTTCCCCTCGTACAGCAGCCTTTCAATGGGTTTATCGGCGTCCTCGCTTTGGCGCAACCTCCAGATGTCGGCCAGGTGGAGGAAAGCAGCGCGCTCCAAACCGATATCCACGAAAGCCGATTGCATCCCCGGCAGGACCCGGGTGACGCGCCCATTATAGATGTTGCCGACAATCCCGAGGCTGCTGGTGCGCTCTATATGCAGCTCTTGCACCGCACCTTGCTCCATTACGGCAACACGGGTTTCCTGTGGCGTAACGTTGACGAGAATTTCGCTAGTCATTAATCCTGATCCAGCCGTTGACCGCTCATTTTTTGACTCATTTTCTAGCTCGGTGCCATGATCCCTAAAGATCTTTTTCGCTAATTGACTTTTATTTTTTTGGCGAATTCGCCGCAGGGCGGACTCAGGATAATGGATTCACTGTAGTCTTTTTCAGGCTCAGGGAAATATCTTTATCCCGGATTCTTCCAGCAGTTGCGCGGTCTCGAACAGCGGCAGCCCCATTACGCCACTATAACTACCGGAAATTTCCGCTATAAAAACCGCCGCTATCCCTTGAATCGCATAGCTGCCCGCTTTGTCATGCGCTTCGTCGCTGGCAAGGTACAGCCGGATTTCGCGTTCGCTGATGTGGCGGAATCGCACCGTGGAAGCAGAAGTGCGCACATGTATTCCATTTTGTGCAGCCACCGCGACCGCGGTCAATACCTGATGCGTCTGGCCCGAAAGCGCACGGAGCATCTCTTGCGCATGGGCAGCGCTCTCCGGCTTGCCAAAGACACGTCCCTTCAGTACCACTATAGTGTCGGCAGCGAGCACCGGGAG
>JBDSSX010000322.1:0-10136 GCA_039928555.1 Nitrosospira sp.
GCCAAAGAGCCCACCGCTGATACCCGCCACATCAATATCCGCCAAGTCGCGCGCGATATCGCGCGTCATATCGATAAGACTCGCGCATCCTGAAAATGCCAATAACGGCACCAGCAGCAGAATATGCCGCCGAATCATCCTATATCCGGCAGTTGGACAGGGTGAAGGGTGCGGTTTTTGGGGTACAGGGCAAGGCGCGACGACGAAGAATGGTCATTCCATTCCGAGGAGTTGCAACACAGCCATGTGCCACAAAAATGGCGCAATTCGCCCTGTAGCGAGCTCACCAAAGAGGTGAAGATAAAATGGTGGAGAAATTCATTATGGGTCATGATGTTAAACAAAGAAATGAGCGATCAATTGCCGGATTCAGGATCATACCAATAATCCCGGAGAATCTCTGAATAAGCCCTCTGTGGATAACCCGCCGGCTACGCCTCATTCTCGCGGTCTTATCATGCGCGCTCTCGCAAATTCGAATTATTGCCTATTTGCCTTCCGCCAGCGCATCGAGCTTCATTTGAACGATACTATGATAGGTGCCTTTTTTGGCCAGCTTCTCGAGCGCCACTTGATAAGCGGCACGTGCCTCGGGAACCTTCCCCGCCGAAGTGAGGACATCACCTTTGAGATCCGCATAAAGGCCATCAAAAGATTCGCCATGTTTAGTATCCAGCAGCTTCACGGCATCGTCGTATTTTCTCTCATCCAGTAATATGCCCGCCAGCCGCAATCGCACGAGATCTTTCAACTCGTCTTCCTTGGCGTTATCCAGCGTCCATTGCAGGCGGCTTTTGGCGTTTTGCACGTCGCCCCCTTCGATACTGGCGCGTGCCGAGATCAACGCGGCACGCGCCGCGTAGCCACTGGCGGGAAAGCCTTCCATCAGCAAATGCGCGGCATCGCTAATTTTCTTGGGATCGTGGCTCGCGTCGACTTGCAGCAGCGAGGCATACAGTTCCGCTGCCTGCTCAATCTGTTGTTTCTGGTAGTATTTCCACGCCTGCTGACCACCCATGCCTGCAATTAAAGTTGCCACAATCACGATCACCAGCGTGCCATAAGCCTCCCACCAGGTTTTTAGCCCATCTATTTTTTCCTGCTCTTCCAGATCATAGGTCGCCATTTAATTTCCTGATAAGAATTTTCTGATTCAAGTTCTCTTAAGTAGATCTACCGCTTCCGTCAGCCCAACTCTCACCTGCTCTGCCGCCTCACGCAGCGGTTTGATGCTTATCTCACCCGCTTGTGCTTCATCATCGCCAATAATAACGGCGAAACGCGCACCGCTGACATCAGCCTTTTTCATTTGCGCCTTGAAGCCGCCATCACCACAATGCAGAATTGCCTTGAGTCCGCTATCGCGCAAATATCTGACAGTTTTCCAGGCGGCCCCATTCGCAGCCTCGCCCTGATGTATCACGTACACATCCGGTACGGAGCGCGGTATTTCATTGCCGCATTCCACCATCAGCGCCAGCACACGCTCCACGCCCATGGCGAAACCGCACGCTGGCGCCGCCGATGCCGGCTTGCCGCCAATCTGCTCCACCAGTCCGTCATAACGTCCGCCGGCGCATATGGTGCCTTGCGCACCGAGCTTCCCGGTGACCCATTCGAATACGGTGCGGTTGTAATAATCCAGCCCCCTCACCAGCCGCGGATTGATTTCAAAGTCCACTCCCTGGTCACGCAGGAGCCGTTGTAACGTCTCGAAATGCGCCAACGAGTCCTCGTCCAAGTCATCCAGCAACCGCGGCGCGCCGTCAATAATCTCCCTCATCTCGGGATTCTTGCTATCCATTATCCGTAATGGATTACTATGCAACCGTCGGCACGCATCATCATCGAGCCTGCCCAGATGCCGCTCCAGATACCCGATTAATCGCGCCCGGTGCAGGGTACGCGATTCGGCGCTACCCAGTGTGCCAATTTCCAGGCGCACATCCGAAATACCCAGCTTCTTCCATAATTCCGCACACATGACGATGAGCTCGGCATCAATATCCGGGCCGGCGTATCCCAGCGCTTCAACACCTATCTGATGGAACTGCCGGTAACGTCCCTTTTGCGGACGCTCATGGCGAAACATTGGACCGGAATAGTACAGTCTCTGCGGCC
Source organism: Nitrosospira sp. (assembly GCA_039928555.1). Classification (GTDB taxonomy): domain Bacteria; phylum Pseudomonadota; class Gammaproteobacteria; order Burkholderiales; family Nitrosomonadaceae; genus Nitrosospira. Next base: position 2,122 of record JBDSSX010000322.1, read on the forward strand.
CTGTATAGAGCAGATTATGCTCCAGCACCGCGCGCACACAGGAAGCGGTCCCTTCCGGGCGTAATGTCAGACTGTCGCCGTTGAGATTATCCAGAAAAGAATACATCTCTTTCTCGACGATATCGGTCACTGCGCCAATGGAGCGGACGAAGAGGTCGGTTTGCTCGACAATCGGCATGCGGATGTTACGGTAACCATACGCTGCCATCCATTCACGCACAGTCTGCTCAAAAAATTCCCAAAGGTATATCTGATCAGGCAGGATGTCATTCATCCCGCGGATGGCCTGGATGGTTCGGGTCATTGCCTGATTTCTGCGGTGCCTGACTTCTTCGGATATTTCATCTGCACATATTCATCGACGATCTGACGGAATTCTCCCGCAATATTATCGCCTTTCAACGTCACCGATTTCTTCCCATCCACATAAACCGGCGCTACCGGCCTCTCACCTGAACCGGGCAGGCTGATGCCGATGTTGGCATGCTTGCTTTCCCCGGGTCCGTTAACCACGCACCCCATCACCGCCAATGTCATGTTTTCCACGCCTTCGTATTCCTCGCGCCACACCAGCATCTGAGTGCGGACGTAGCCTTGAATACTTTCCGCCAGCTCCTGGAAATAGGTGCTGGTGGTACGCCCGCAACCGGGACATGCCGCGACCAGTGGCACAAATGCGCGTAGACCTGTGGTTTGCAGAATTTCCTGCGCCACCACCACTTCGCGAGAGCGGTCGCCGCCTGGCTCAGGCGTAAGCGATATGCGGATAGTGTCGCCTATGCCGTCAAGAAGCAGCACTGACAGCGCGGCGGTAGAAGCAACGATTCCTTTCGAGCCCATGCCGGCTTCTGTCAATCCAAGATGCAAGGCATAGTCACAACGTGATGCCAGGTCGCGATAAACAGCAATCAAGTCCTGTACGCCGCTTACCTTGCAGGACAATATGATTCTATCGCGTCCCAGTCCAATCTCTTCCGCTCTGGCGGCACTTTCCAGCGCGGAGATAATCAATGCCTCACGCATGACAAGCGCCGCATCCTTCGGATCACCGGATCGGGCATTCTCATCCATAATGCGTGCCAGCAATTCGGGATCGAGGCTGCCCCAGTTAACGCCGATCCGTACCGGCTTGCCATATTTACAAGCCGCTTCGATCAGAATGGAAAATTGTTCGTCGCGTTTTTTGCCGTGCCCCACATTACCCGGGTTGATACGGTATTTGGCCAATGCCTTCGCGCAATCGGGATATTCGGTCACCAGCTTATGACCGTTGAAATGAAAATCGCCTATCAGCGGCACGTGGCAGTCCATGTCATCGAGGCGCGCACGGATACTCGCCACCGCTTTAGCGGCTGCGGCGGTATTAACGGTAATGCGCACCAGCTCCGAACCGGCACGCGCGAGTTGTGCCACTTGTACTGTAGTGGCAATTTCATTTTCCGTATCGGTATTGGTCATGGATTGCACCACCACCGGCGCACCGCCGCCAACTGTGATGGACCCTACACGGACGCCGACACTGTTTCGGCGCGGCGGGAAAATATTTTGTGACATAGTCATGATAGGTATGAGAATCTTATAAATGTAAAAGTTTCATTTGAGCGACAGACGTGCCGTCCCTCCATAGGCATTAATATAAGGTGCCAGATCCACTGGATTGTTATTGTAGACCAGCTTGACTGCGGCGGCGTTACCGATCGTGAGGGAGAATGGCGGCTTGCCGTGTAACACCTGCTCTGTGCCACGGGGATTAACCCGCGAAAGTAGCAGCCTGCCTCCACTATCCTTGATTTCAGTCCATGATTCTCCCTCAAATACAAGGCGAAGAACATCTCCGCCACCTCCCGGTTCCGAGGCAATGGCATTTTCCGATTCACGGGCAGTAGCGTTCGCCTGTTCAGTGGCAGCGGCGGCTGGCGTGGCTTGCTGCGCCGGCGGCGGAACAAGGACAGGAGCAGGAGTCGAAAGAGGAGCCGGAATCCCATGTTTTTGTTCAACTACCTTGGCTTCTTCGGCGGATGGCACGGGATCAGTGCCGCTGGTCGGGGTTGCGGGCGGTGATTGATATTGTGGTGATGCGGCCACTTCCTTGGCCTCGGTTCCGGTTTCCATTTTTATGGCCGGTTGCTTTCCTTTATTACCTTCATTGCGATCATAAATTTCAAAGACCAGCAGCAGTAACACCAGAGCGACCACTCCCGCAATAATCAGGTTACGCCTTCCCCCTCCCTGATTCGAGGGGAAGGGAATTCCCTCAGTCTGATACGAGATGGTTGGAGCGGGAGTAGGCGGAAGCGACTGCTCCAACCGCTGCAATAACGGCGCCGCATCCATCTGCAACAGCTTGGCGTAATTCCGTATGAAGCCGCGCAGAAATGTCCCACTCACAAGCTTGTCGTAGTCATCTTCCTCCAGCGCGGTGACCTGCCGCACCGACAACCGCAACTGCCGTGCCACGTCTCCAATACTCATGCCACGCGCCAGTCGCGCCGCGTTAAATTCGCGGCCCACACCTATTTCCGCCTGGACGGGTTTCGCGCCGGCTCCCTGGCTGGTGCTGTTGCTCTCAGTAGCGTCCATTACTCAATTCCGCGATCGCGTAGCGCCAATGACTACCCGGAATTCGGAAATCGCCTCTATCACTGCACGGTGTCAATAGCGCGTTGAAGAAACCCATCCGGCTTCGCCTCATCGTGCGACTTCCATAATACCGCGGCTTGTCCGCCGGGTCTTATCATGCACTTTTCCGGCGAGCTGCCCACAGGCAGCGGCGATATCGTCGCCGCGGGTCTTGCGTACGGTTGTTATCAATCCAGCCTGCATCAGTACATCGCGAAAGAGACGCACCGCCTCCGGCGATGAGCGCCTGTACCCGGAATTGGGAAACGGGTTAAACGGGATCAGATTGAATTTACAGGGCGTGTCTCGTACCAGCTGTACCAATTCACGCGCATGGGTCACGCTGTCATTGACACCGTCCAGCATGACATATTCAAAAGTGATGAAATCCCGCGGCGCGGACTGAAGATAACGCTGGCAGGCCGCCAGCAGCTCCTTGATCGGATATTTCTTGTTAATGGGCACCAACTCGTCGCGCAATGCATCGTTGGGCGCATGCAGCGATACCGCAAGCGCCACCGGGCAACGTTCGCGCAGCCGGTCCATGGCCGGAACCAGACCTGAAGTACTCACCGTCACGCGCCGCCGCGACAGCCCATAAGCATTGTCATCCAGCATCAAATCGAGCGCGGTCACCACGTTTTCAAAATTGGCCAGCGGCTCACCCATGCCCATCATGACTACATTAGTGACAGCACGGCTACGAACAGCCCCGCCATCGAATTCATCCGCCAGCGCCTTATTCGCCCACCACAACTGGCCAATAATTTCCGCCACCGTCAGATTGCGGTTAAAGCCTTGCCTGCCGGTAGAGCAAAAAGTACATGCCAGCGCGCAACCCACCTGGCTGGAAACGCACAGTGTGCCACGGCCGGTTTCGGGTATGAAAACTGTCTCGATACCGTTACCCTCGCCTACCGACAATAGCCACTTGCGGGTGCCATCGGTGGCGGCATGATCGCTGATAACCTGGGGCGGTTCAATCACGGCGGTTGCGGAGAGCTTATCCCGCAATCCCTTCGCCAAATCACTCATCCCCGCAAAATCCGCCTCACCAGACCGATGTATCCAGCGCAGCAATTGCTTGGCGCGAAATGGCTTCTCGCCAATTTCCGCACAGAAGCTGGCAAGCGCTTTCGCATCGAAATCAAGCAGATTGACGCTCATAATGTTGAGCTAAAACCCATTTTTATCTGGAATGAATGTCAAGGGCCGGAAAATAATAGGCAATCTCAACCGCTGCGGTTTCAGGCGCATCCGAGCCATGCACTGCGTTGGCGTCGATACTGTCGGCTAAATCCGCGCGAATGGTTCCTTTTTCCGCCTTTTTCGGGTCTGTCGCGCCCATCAGATCCCGATTCTTTCTGATTGCGTCTTCGCCTTCGAGCACCTGCACGATGACAGGACCGGAAATCATGAATTTCACCAGATCGTTAAAAAATGGACGGCTGCGATGCACGGCGTAAAAGCCTTCCGCCTCAGCCTGCGAAAGATGCAACATGCGTGCCGCGATTATTTTCAAGCCGCTGCTCTCAAAACGCGAATAGATTTCCCCAATCACGTTTTTTGCCACCGCATCCGGTTTGATGATGGACAATGTTCTCTCGACAGCCATTAAATACTCCACTAAATTAATAAATTAAAGTGCATTTTAACAAAAAAACCTGCTCCAAAGGCGGAAAAAACGAAAAGTCCGGTGATTGATCGGATTCGATCTGGTAAATACACAACGGATAAATTTCGTAGCAGCTTTTATGAGTTACCCGGTGTTCTCCGCGTATTCCAGGACGCCTTGCGCTGTCATCAATCGAGCTTCACCGCCTGCACACTTGTGGGCCACGCGCCCCGGCCGATCGCCTTTGCGCCATCGAAGATGACATAACTCTGACGACCGTAGTGCGGCAGTGGCCGTATCAACGCCGCGAGCGAGGCCGCATCCCGTGCGGACACCACTGCGAGCGTCGCGCCATCGGATCGGCTTACCGTCCAGGCCTGCGCCGAACCTTTACCTCGCACGATCTCAGGCCGACCAGGCAATTGATGCCGCGCGAGCCACGCATCGACTTGTTCCTCCAAACCAATCACCAGTGCCGGCACGGACGGCAGGTTATCGGTTGCTGGAACCAGTTTCAGGGCACGATTCTGGAGTTTGCCGGCAAGCGTCTCGGCGGTACTCCGCACTTCACCCCTTTCCGGAAGTAAAATGGTTATCGCTGTCCGGTCAACCATGATCTGGCGCAAAATTGGGGGCGCCTCGTCAGGCATCAAGCGCCGGAATAACCGCAGATCCGGATCAAGGGTCACCTCCAGCGGGAGGGTACGCACGTCGAGCGTAAAAGTCTGACGCCCGTGCTCCAAATCAAGCGTACGCATTTCTTCACCTTCCCCGGTGCGAATCACGACCGGTACACGCAACCGGTACTCAGGCGCCGCTTGCTCAAGTGTCACGGTAACGCGATAACCGGAATCCGACTTCGTACGTCCGGCTTCCGCAATGCGCACGACCGGTGCTCCCGCGCGCGTGAGCCATTGCTCGAAGAAACTATGCAAATCCTGTTTGGACACGGTCTGGAATGCACGCTGCAAATCCGCCCACGAGGCAATGCGGAAGCGCTGCTCATGCCAGAATGCCTGGAGCGCGCGATCGAAACTCTCGCGCCCGAGCAGATCGCGCAGCATCAGAAACGTCATCGCGGCCTTGTTGTAGCCGACGATCTGCGACGCCCCATGGGTACGCGAGGTAAAAGTGGTAAGCGGTGCATCCTGACCGGGTGACAGCGCGGCGAAATCGCGCAGCCAGCCACGACGCATCTCGCGCGCGGCGTCAGGACCTTCACGCTCCTTGTATGCGTAGTCCGCCATGAATGTGGTCAGCCCCTCGGACCAGTTGCCCTGCGCGTAATCGGGATACACACCGTTTCCCCACCAGTTATGCAGCACCTCGTGACCTAGCGACGTGGAACGGATAAACGGTAGCCGCAGCACCTCGATACCGAGATAGGTGAGTGTTGGCATGCCGAAGCCCGTCGGAGTCGGACTCGATACGACGCTGAATTCAGTAAACGGGTACTCCCCGATCCACGACTCGTAGAGTTCAATATAGCCCTTTACCGAACTGAGGTACGCAGGCGCAAGGTCCGCAATCTGGGGATGAAAGTAGGTTCGCAACTGGATTGGCTTGCCACCCGCGCCGCGCATCGTGCTTGATTCCACTTTGTAGGGACCGGCCATGAGATCAATGCCGCCGGTCGGCGCGAGAAACTCGAAACGTGCCCGATATCCCTCATCCGACTCGGATTCCTCGACAAGGCGGCCCGCGACAATACCCCGCTGCCCGCTTGGAAGTTCGATGCTCACGCGATAGCTTGCGAGTTTTTCCGCTATGTAGGGATACCAGCCGCTCGAGTCGGGCAGGAAAGTACCCGCACCACTACTTGCCGGTTCATTCCTTCCCAGTGTCTGCGGATGATCGAGCGAGGTATCAAGCGCTGAAAGTTCGCCACGCCAATGCACCTCGATACGTCGCGGTATCTGCTTATGACCCGGAATACGCCAGGCACGCATCTTGCCGGCAATTGCGGACAGACCGAGCGATGCCGCATCAACACGTCCGTGCGTCACCTCGAAACGGCGGCCTAGCACGAGAGTCAATTCTTCCGATGTCTTCGCTGTAATGATACTGCGTCCCTCAATGGTGCGTGCCACCGGATCAATCCGCACCGTAATGTCATAGTCGATCTCCGCGTTCGCCGCCGCAGTGGATGCGGCGGATTTGGCGGATTCAGCAGAGGTTGCGGTTACAACAAGAAACGAGAGCAGAATGCAGGCAATATCTCTCCAGACATGCGGAACGCTCATCCCCCCTATCATCCGCCTCATTTGGGCACCGCGGGAAACCTGGCGATAATCTCCATCGTTTCACCGCCGCGTTTTAGCTTAAGTGGCAGCCACGTTCCCGGAGCCTGGCGTTTGACGATGTCCACAATATCATTGATGCGCTTGATCGTGATGCTTGCGGCCTCCGTGATGAGATCACTGTCGCGGATACCGGCTGATTCGGCGATACTGCCTTTCTCCACCTGCAGCACGCGGGCACCGCCATCCTGCGCCAACTCGAAGCGGATACCCAGGCGCAGTCGCGACGGTTCATGCGAAACGAATGATGACGAGCTAACACCAAATACCGCATCGGCCAGCCCCCCGACAACCTGTCCGCAATGAGTACCGCTATTCCATGGCAACAGCGTGCCGACGTCGGTAACGCGGAGGTCTTTCAACTGGTGGGGAACCCCATAGCCATATTTGATATGTCCCGAGCCCATGATCCCGACCACAAGGGGGCGCCCCGGCCGATCCAGTGCCGAATATATGGCTTGCGCCATCGCCCTGTCCCAGAGCTGCTGGCTCTCCACAAAGCGCCGGAAATCCGGATCATCACGGCTGACTTCACTTTTCTTCTTGCCGCCGCGGTCATGTTCACTGTAGAACGGCAGTAGATAGTCAAGATAAGCGCTGCTTGGCGCGGCGGGAGGCATCACGCCTTCGCGTTCGTTCTCCGGAACCCCATCGAAACCCTTCTGGGAGGTCGCTCGCCGCAAACGCGCGTCGATATTGAGCGCCACCATTGGCACACGATTCATGCGCGCAAAATGAAACAGGGGCAAATAAAGACTCGCGTCCGTACTCCAGACGGTGTTCCAGTCCGCGGCGGCGAGAAATTGCGCTTCCGAGAGTTCACCCGCCACCCACTGATCGAGCGCTTTCTGTACCCGGCGCGGAAACATCTCGAAACCAATAACCATGTCGGGATGCATTGCATGCAGCGCAGCCAGAACCTGCAACTGCCATTGGTGATGTTCAGGGTTATCGTGCATTTCACCCAGCAATACTACCGAGCGCTTTGCGGCGCGGGCAATGACGTCGATACCCGATATCTTTCCACCACCCGGCGTGATCCAGCTTCCGACCGGTACACAATCCACATTTTCCTTGTTGCCGGCTTTCGTTTGAGCCCATGCGATGTGCGGACCGGCTGCCAACGCGAATAGCATGACAGCCAGGAACCCCCGTTTATACAAAGCACAAAGAGGCGGAGCACTTTGAAAATTCGTCAAGCTGGATACTCCCTTATCATGAATTATCGAACTCATCTCATCCGTATTATTATAGTCGCACCAGACCACTGTACCGGCACTTCACCCCACCCATTTTCGAGCATTCCTGAACATCCGCATCCACGGCGCATCGTCACGCCAACCGGGATGCCAGGACTGCTGGGCGGCACGAAACCCGCGCTCCGGATGCGGCATGAGTATGCTGAAGCGCCCATCCGGGGTGGTCACGCCGGCAATGCCTTGGGGAGAACCGCTGGGATTGAGCGGATAAACCTCGGTGGA
>JBDSSX010000323.1:0-6140 GCA_039928555.1 Nitrosospira sp.
GATCAGGGACGATTTTATAGGTGCCCTCCCGGCAGGTCACGGGATAGCCGTAGATAACGCCCTCGGGAATGCCATAGCTGCCGTCCGAGGAGATGCCCATGGATACCCAGTCATTTTCCCGCGTACCAAAAACCCAGTCACGAACATGATCGATGGCGGCATTCGCGGCGCTGGCGGCGCTCGACAAGCCACGTGCTTCAATGACCACCGTACCGCGTTTTTGCACGGTGGGAATAAAATAGTCTTCTACCCATGCGGGGTCGTTGATAAGAAGGGAGACTTTGTCGCCATCAATCTCGGCATGATTCAAGTCGGGATATTGTGTCGCGGAGTGATTACCCCAGACGATTACTTTTCTGATGCGTGAAACCGGCTGTCCGACCTTGGCTGCAATTTGCGACAGGGCGCGGTTATGGTCCAACCGCATCATGGCCGAAAAATTTTCAGGCTTCAGGGCGGGCGCATTTTTCATTGCGATGTAAGCATTGGTATTAGCAGGATTGCCCACTATCAGAACTTTGACGTCACGGCGGGCTACCTCGTCCAGTGCCCTGCCCTGGATGGTAAATATGGCACCGTTTGCTTCCAGCAAATCTTTACGTTCCATACCCTTGCCGCGCGGGCGGGCGCCCACCAGCATCGCGATGCCAACGTCACGGAAAGCGGCTTTAGGGTCATCCGTAGCAATTACGCCAGCCAGGAGCGGAAATGCACAATCTTCCAGTTCCATCATCACCCCCTTGAGCGAGGGCAACAATTGGGGTATGTCCAGCAATTGCAGAAAAACAGGCTGATCGTTGCCGAGCATGTCGCCCGCGGCGATGCGAAACAGCAAACCGTAACCGATCTGTCCGGGGGCGCCCGTGACGGCGATGCGAATAGGGGGTTTCATACTTGCGCTCCTGTTGGAAATTGCCGGTACAAGAAATTTTCTGAGTTAATTTCCCATGCGCCCGGCACGGTTGTCGAAGGATGAGCAAAATCAGAACACAACAGTCACCCGCAGGCAATTCGGCTCCGACCTCCATTTCATCCTGAAACATGATACTCAGCGCGACGCAGAAGATCCCTTTAACCCGGATGTTTCATAAATTCGCGTGATGATCGCGCAGGATCTTGTTTTGTAGGGAGGTTTTGTGAGAGAGTGGCGTAGTTATTCATACGCCCGACTGAACAAAATTTCCATACGAAACAAAAGACCAGCGAGGGCACGCGTCAATTTATGAAACATTCGGGTTAATAGTTACCCAACGCACCGGACTATAAAAACATTCCACCCTGCTGTCAATTTAGGCAGCATTCGGAGTTCCTCCTGGACTAAAATTCAGCCTTAAACCCTATTTACTACAGGGTTTACTTGTACGGTACTCATATTGTATCGCTCAGTATAACGGTCTACACTAAGTTGGTGGATGGTGAGACCGGCGCCTTGGAAGTAAAAAATTGCAAAGAACACGTCCCAAGTTTCTTAATCTGATGGAAATCAAACAGCCACTCCCGGCTGTGATTTCGGTTCTGCACCGCATAAGCGGTGCGCTACTATTTTTCCCGGGGATCCCTCTCCTCCTTTGCGGCCTGGAGATGACGCTGAATTCTCCTCAAGGCTACGCCCAATTTCAGGCTCTTGTGACCAGCCCCTTGTCCAAAGCCGCATTGACTCTGCTGTTGTGGTTCTTCCTCCATCATCTCTGTGCGGGCATTCGTTTTCTCGCGCTGGATCTTCATTATGGCGGCGCGCTGGAGCAGGCACGATTAACCAGCAAGGTAGTGCTGGCCGGAGGAATCATTCTCACCTTTTTGATCTCGCTATTGATATGGTGAGGCGTATAGTCACCGGTGCGCATTACGGGCTGCGGGATTGGCTGGCGCAGCGCGTGACCGCCGTGGTGATGGTCGCCGTTGTTCTGTGTCTGGCCATCGCACTACTGATTTCGCCGCCACAAGATTACGTCACATGGAAATCGCTGTTCAGTGGCCGATGGATGCGTATTGCCTCCTTTCTGTTTCTTGTCAGCCTGTTCTGGCATGCCTGGGTCGGAATGCGTAATATCTTGATGGACTATGTTCACGCTACCGGCATCCGCCTGACGTTGCAGATATTGGTCATATTGTTCCTGTTGTTTTATACCGTCTGGTCCGCGGAAATCCTGTGGGCTCTGGAGTTCGCGTGGCGATAGCCAAAAGAAAATTTGATGCGGTAATCGTCGGCGCCGGCGGTGCGGGCATGCGTGCCGCATTGCAATTATCGGAAGCAGGACTCAAGGTGGCGGTATTGTCCAAGGTATTCCCCACCCGATCCCACACGGTGGCCGCGCAGGGCGGCATTGCCGCGGCACTCGGGAATGTCACCGAGGATAACTGGCACTGGCATATGTACGACACAGTGAAAGGGTCTGATTATCTCGGCGACCAGGATGCCATCGAATTCATGTGCCGCCAGGCCAGCGAGGTGGTATATGAACTGGAGCATTATGGCATGCCGTTCGATCGTCTGGAGAACGGCAAAATTTACCAGCGTCCCTTCGGCGGCCAATCGCAAAATTTTGGCGGCGCACAGGCAACACGCTCATGCGCAGCGGCGGATCGCACCGGTCACGCCATGCTGCATACGCTATATCAACGCAATGTGCGCGCCAATACGCAGTTCTTTGTTGAATGGATGGGATTGGATCTGATCCGCGATGAAGACGGCGAAGTGTGCGGCATAACGGCGCTGGACATGGAAACCGGCGAAGTCATGGCATTGCAGGCAAGGGCCACCCTGTTCGCCACCGGCGGCGGTGCGCGCATATTCCAGGCCAGCACCAACGCATTCATCAATACCGGCGATGGTCTCGGTATGGCGGCACGCGCAGGCATACCTCTGGAGGATATGGAATTCTGGCAATTCCATCCCACCGGCGTGTATGGAGTCGGCGTACTCATCAGCGAGGCGGTACGTGGCGAAGGTGGCTATCTGCTCAATAAGGACGGCGAGCGCTTCATGGAGCGCTACGCGCCCCATGCCAAGGATCTGGCCAGCCGCGATGTCGTATCACGCGCCCTGACTACGGAAATCAAGGAAGGACGCGGCTGTGGCAGAGATGCCGACCATCTGCTACTGAAGCTCGATCATCTGGGTGCGGATGTGATCAAGACGCGGCTGCCGGGCATTCGTGAAATTTCAATGAAGTTTGCTCACGCCGACCCGATCCACGACCCGATTCCGGTGGCGCCTACGGCGCATTACATGATGGGTGGAATCCCCACCAATTATTACGGGCAAGTGGTGGCGCCCTACAAAACCGGGCCCGAGGAAGTGGTGCAAGGCTTTTATGCCGTGGGCGAGTGCGCTTGCGTTTCCGTGCACGGCGGCAATCGCCTGGGAACCAATTCGCTGCTCGATATCGTTGTGTTCGGGCGAGCCGCGGGCAATCAGATTATCGAGGAACTGAAAAAGAACCCCCATCACAAGCAATTACCAGCGGATGCCGCCGATAAGTCGCTTGCACGTCTGGCACGACTGGATGGCCAGAAGAATGGCGAAAGCGTGGCGCAAGTCAGCGATGCGCTACGCAAAACCATGCAGGCGCATTGTGGCGTATTCCGTTTCGCGGACATGCTCAAGCAAGGTGTCTCAAAAATTGGCGAAGTGGCGGAACGTGCCAGGCACACCGGAATCAGAGACAAGAGCAGAGTCTTCAACACCGCCCGGGTGGAAGCGCTGGAACTCGACAATCTCGTGGAAGTGGCGGTGGCTACCATGGTATCGGCCGAGGCGCGCACTGAGAGCCGTGGAGCTCATGCCCGTGACGATTTTCCGGCGCGGGACGACGACAAGTGGCTCAAGCACACTTTATATTTCAGCGAAGGGCGGCGGCTGGATTACAAGCCAGTCCGGTTAAAACCGTTGACGGTGGAATCGTTCCCGCCCAAGGCGCGGACATATTAACGAGAAAATCACATATTAACAAGAGAATCCTCAACTACGACCGTATATGATTTTAGTTTGTTAGATATCGGCGCGCGCCGAACACCGGAGGGAAGAAAAATGGAAACCATCGAGCCATGTGTTGTAGTGATTTTCGGCGCAAGCGGCGATTTGGCGCGGCGCAAATTGATCCCCGCGCTGTTCCGGCTGGAAGTCGCCGGACGGCTGCCGGAAAAAATGACGATACTTGGGTGTAGCCTGGAGCCCTGGAGCAGCGAGCAGTGGATCTCGGAAGTAGCCAGCATGCTCCGGTCAAAATTTTCCGCCGGGCTCGACGAGCAGGCATTCGAGCGTTTTCGTGCGCGCCTGCATTACCATCCCAACCCTCCTGGCAGCAGCGATGCCTATCTGAAATTACAGAAAATATTGGACGACACGCCAGGATTTCCCCCCAATACCGTATTTTATATGGCGGTGCGTCCGTCGGCGTTCCCAGCGATCATCGACAAACTCGGCGTGATCGGCTTGCTCAAGCAGGAAAAAGGCTGGTGCCGCGTGGTAATTGAAAAGCCTTTCGGTTACGACTTGCTAAGCGCGCAAACCCTGCAAAAAAGTCTATACCGTCATTTGAACGAGCCGCAAATTTTCCGGATCGACCACTATCTCGGTAAAGGCACTGTGCAGAACGTACTGGTATTTCGCTTCGCCAACATACTGCTGGAGCCATTGTGGAACAATCATTATATCGACCATGTGCAGATTACCCATTCCGAAACCCTCGGTGTTGACGGGCGCTCGGATTATTATGAGGGAGCCGGTGCGCTACGCGACATGATAAAGAGCCACTTGCTGCAGTTGCTTGCTCTGGTGGCGATGGAACCGCCGGTATCTGTGACCGCCGAGCACTTGCGGGACGAGAAAGTGAAAGTGCTGAAAGCGATACGGCCGATTACGCAAAATTCGGTGCATGCCCACGCATTCCGCGGCCAATATACCAGTGGCATCATTGATGGCAAGCCCGTTCCGGGGTATCTGGACGAATCAGGCGTGGCGCCGGATAGTTCCACCGAAACCTATGCGGCCCTGAAACTGTATCTAGACAACTGGCGGTGGGCCGGCGTGCCCTTCTATCTGCGCACCGGCAAACGCATGGCGGAAAATAGTTCGGCGATTTGTATCCGTTTCAAAAGGCCGCCGCAGGATTTGCTGCGTCATGCGCTTCGCGAATCATCGCACCCGAACTGGATTATGCTGGGCATTCAACCCAACGACTGCCTGAGGATGGAAATTCAAGTCAAAGTGCCGGGACTGGACTTGCATACCCGCACGATCAGTCTTGACGCGACCTATCGCAAAGCCAGCGAAGAGGATTACGATGCCTACGAAGGTTTACTGCTGGACGTGATGCAAGGCGATCATTCGCTGTTTCTGCGTATCGATGAAGTGGAATGGGCCTGGCGCGCAGTGGATCCCATTATCAAGGTATGGGCGATGGAACGCGATTTCATCAATGGTTATCAAGCCGGCACCTGGGGGCCGCGCGGTACCTACCGCCTGTTTGATGGTGACGGGCAGTTCTGGCGCCACTCCCTGGATCCGGAAGGCGCTGATCCGCAGGCGTATTGATTACCATGTCGTAAATTTTACGGGATAAATCATGACTGATTCTTTACAAAAATCTATTTTTGAGCACGAAAAAGTCGGTTTCGATGCGGACTCAATCAAGCAGTCTCTTTCCAACTGCCTGACCTATTCGGTCGGCAAAGACACCATTACCGCCACCGATCGCGACAGGTTCTTCGCCGCGGCGTATTTGGTGCGCAACCGCTTGATCGACCGCTGGATGAAAACCATGCGCAGCTATTACATCAATGATGCAAAGCGGGTTTATTACTTTTCCCTGGAGTTTTTGATGGGACGCACGCTGATGAATAGCGTACACAATCTCGGTTTTGACGAGCAATTCCGCGAGGCGCTTAACGATCTGGGAATCAATCTGGACGATGTACGTGAAATCGAGCCGGACGCGGCACTTGGAAATGGCGGCTTGGGACGGCTTGCCGCCTGCTTCCTCGATTCCATGGCGACGCTCGACCTTCCCGGCTACGGCTATGGCATCCGTTACGAGTATGGCATGTTCGCCCAACGCATTGAGGATGGCAGGCAAGTTGAGCATCCGGATAACTGGTTGCGTTATGGCAACCCCTGGGAATTTCCCCGTCCGGAGGTG
>JBDSSX010000324.1:0-13461 GCA_039928555.1 Nitrosospira sp.
TGGTTCGCCTTTCAACATAGCGGCATTATGCCTGATGTAATAACGCTGGCTAAAGGTTTAGGTTCGGGTGTCCCAATCGGTGCTTGTCTGGCGAAGGGTATCGCGGCGGAAGTATTCAAGCCCGGTAATCACGCCTCCACTTTCGGCGGCAATCCCCTGGTTTGTGCCGCTGCACTCACCACGCTTGAGGTGATCGAAGAAGATGATTTGCTGAGAAATGCGATGGAAGTGGGTGATTTCATGCGCAGTATGTTTAAAGCACAACTGGCCGGCTTGCCTGATGTCAGACAAATCCGGGGACAGGGATTGATGATTGGTATCGAACTCTCCAAACCCTGCGGCGAGCTTGTGAAAGAAGCCTTAAAACGAGGACTGCTGATCAACGTGACCTCGGATAAGGTAGTGCGTTTGCTACCGCCGCTCGTGATGCAACGAAGCGAGGCGGAGCAAGTGGTGGATACCTTGTCTGCGCTGGTTAAGGAATTCCTGATGGCATGACGGAGAATCGAGAATCATGAAAAGAGAAACGTGAAGTATCCTCAGTTCATGTTTCCGGCTTCGAAGTTCCCCATCCATGATTCAGGAATAATTATGCAGATCAATCATTTTCTACAGTTTAACGATTTCTCCCGGGAAGAATTCGAGTATCTGTTTGAGCGGACGCGCTGGATCAAGCATGAGTTCAAGCAATACCGCCGGTACTGGCCATTGGAAGATCGTACCATGGCAATGATTTTCGACAAGCATTCCACTCGCACCCGTTTATCGTTCGAAGCGGGTATGCACCAGCTAGGCGGCGCGGCGATTTATCTCTCCACGCGAGATACCCAGTTGGGGCGCGGCGAGCCGGTGGAAGATGCGGCGCGCGTAATTTCACGCATGGTGGATATCGTCATGATCCGTACCTACGAGCACGACATCATCAGGCGTTTCGCCGCACATTCGCGGGTGCCCGTGATCAATGGGTTGACTGACGAGTATCATCCCTGTCAGATCATGGGCGATATATTTACCTTCATCGAGCAATGTGGAAGCATCTCGGGCAAGACGGTGGCGTGGATCGGGGATTCCAACAATGTTTGCAACACTTGGCTTCAAGCGGCGGAAGTATTCGATTTCAATGTACACGTCTCGACCCCGCCTGGTTATGAAGTCGAGCCGGAACGGGCCGGGCTTTATGGCACCGGTCACTACGAGGAATTCGCCGATCCACATGATGCTGTAAAGGATGCCGATCTTGTCACCACGGATGTTTGGACCAGTATGGGTTTCGAAGCCGAAACCGAGGAGCGGAAAAAAGACTTTGCCAATTTTCGCGTGGATACTGAAATGATGTCCTGCGCCAAGAAAGACACTTTGTTCATGCACTGCTTGCCGGCCCATCGCGGTGAAGAAGTGGCCGCGGAGGTCATTGATGGCCCGCAATCGATCGTATGGGAAGAAGCCGAGAACCGGCTGCACACACAAAAGGCACTGATGGAATATTTGTTGCTGGGAAGACTAAGCGGTGCTTCTACTAATTCTAAAGTCTAGTGTTGTGCCGGAGTTGAATCGAAGCGAGAAAGCCCCGCAGATTTATATTCTAGTGGCTCGTGAAGTACAGTATTGTGAACAATTTCGAGAGTTTCTATCAATGAGTCAAGTATGAAAAAAATGAAGAAGGGTGGTGCGTCCAAGGTTAACAAGGTTGTTTTAGCCTTTTCTGGCGGACTTGATACCTCGGTAATTTTGAAATGGTTGCAAGATACATATCAGTGCGAAATTGTTACTTTCACCGCGGATATCGGCCAAGGAGGGGAAGTCGAGCCTGCGCGCGCAAAGGCCAAACAACTGGGCGTGAAGGAAATTTTCATTGATGATCTGCGCGAGGAATTTGTGCGTGATTTCGTTTTTCCCATGTTCCGCGCCAACACTGTTTATGAGGGAGAATACCTGCTCGGTACCAGTATTGCCCGCCCGCTGATTGCCAAGCGGCAGATTGAAATCGCGCGTAAAACCGGAGCAGACGCAGTCTCGCATGGTGCAACGGGCAAGGGCAATGACCAGGTGCGCTTCGAACTCGGTTATTACGCGCTCCAACCTGATATCCGCGTGATCGCGCCCTGGCGTGAATGGGATCTTACCTCCCGGGAAAAGCTTCTGAGCTATGCGGAACAGCATGGCATACCCGTGGAAATGAAGAAAAAAGGCGGTTCTCCTTACAGCATGGACGCCAACCTGCTGCATATTTCCTATGAGGGCCGTATCCTGGAAGATCCCGCGCAGGAGCCGGAAGAGTCGATGTGGCGTTGGAGCGTGTCGCCGGAAAAAGCGCCCAGCGAGGCGGAATACCTCGATCTGGAGTTCAAACAAGGCGATATCATTGCCTTGAATGGTAAAAAACTTTCTCCCGCGCGCGTACTGGCCAAGCTCAATCAATTGGGCGGCAAGCATGGAATCGGACGTCTGGACCTGGTCGAGAACCGTTATGTCGGCATGAAATCCCGAGGTTGTTACGAGACGCCTGGCGGCACCATTATGTTGCGTTCCCATCGGGCTATTGAATCTATTACTCTCGACCGGGAAGTGGCGCATCTGAAAGATGAGTTGATGCCACGCTACGCCGCTCTGATTTACAATGGGTACTGGTGGAGCCCGGAGCGCAAGATGATGCAAACCATGATTGATGCATCCCAAACCCATGTAAACGGCTGGGTGCGAGTGAAACTCTATAAAGGCAATGTGATCGTGGTCGGGCGCGGTTCGAAAGCGGATTCGCTATTCGATCCCCACATTGCCACCTTCGAGGAAGACAAGGGTGCCTATAACCAGGCCGATGCGGCCGGATTCATCAAGTTGAATGCCCTACGCATGCGTATTGCGGCAAATCTGAAAAACAGAAAATAATCACCGGGCCGCAATTCAGATTGCTCAAGGACTAAGCGCCCAGCCGCCTAATGGATTATCTGGGTTAAAGGGGATGTTCATGCCATCATTCGATATTGTTTCCGAAGTTGATAAGCAGGAGGTCAGAAACGCGATCGACCAGGTGAATAAGGAGGTCGGTACACGTTTTGATTTCAAGGGATCCGAAGCGCGTGTGGAGCAGGCGGACTATACGCTTACTATTTATGCTGATGATGAATTCAAGCTGAGCCAGGTACTGGACATTCTGATGGCCAAGCTCGCGAAGCGCGGTGTCGACGTGCGCTGCCTGGACAAGGGGGAGACAGAAAAAGTCGGCGGCAATAAAGCCAAACAGCAAGTCACGGTTAAAACCGGAGTGGAAAGCGAGTTGGCAAAAAAGATTATCCGGCTCATCAAGGACAGCAAGCTCAAGGTGCAGGGCAGTATCCAGGGTGAGGCAGTGCGTATTTCAGGCGCAAAGCGCGATACTTTGCAGGAAGCAATCCAGCTGGTAAAGAAATCCATTACCGAATTTCCGTTGCAATTTCAGAATTTCCGCGAATGATTCGCAACGTCCATGCCGCCACAGTACCGCAACGCCTATTGTTACATCAGACCGGAAATCCATTTCCCGTACAAGCGGCGGGCGATCTGATTTAACGCGGACACCCGGCTGGCCAGTTGCATTTGCATGGTTTCCGCCAATTGCACCGCTGGTCCGGAAGTGCCGGCGATTTCGTCAGCGCCTGTCCGGCACCAGGTTTTCACCATGTCTTCAGTCATTTCGATATGGCATTGCATTCCCACGTGCATATTCAACGCGAACGCCTGATTTTTGCAATAGGGGCTGGAAAGCAGGCAAGTCGCGCCGTCCGGGAGGGTAAAGACTTCGCCGTGCCAGTGGAATGATTCGAATTTGGACGCTTCCCCGAACCATTCGCGGGCAACAGCGTTATCCGCGACGCTGACCTCGCCCCAGCCGATTTCCTTGACCGGACTTTTGCTTACCGCGCCACCCAGCGCCTTTGACATCAGTTGCCCACCCAGACAATGACCCAACACCGGGATATCGTTCGCTACCGCTTGCCGGATGAGTGCAAGTACCGGCGCAATCCAGGGTAAATCATCATTCGCGCTCATGGGGCCACCCATGAACACCAGTCCACTGAAGTGACTTGCGCTCACCGGAAGCGTTTCATTGGCGTCGATCTTCACGAGCCGCCATGGAATGGAATGTGAATCAAGAAACGTAGTGAGATATCCCGGACCCTCAGTAGGGAATTGCCTGAAGATTGCGACGGGTTTCATGGGAATGCGCTCGTTCGTTATCCGCTGTGATACATGTAGAGTTGTAAGTGACGGCCGAACCGCCGGGAAAGAAATACGGTGGCGGGGCATTGCTGGCTTTTCGCCTGGCAACGCAGCCGCATACCCGCTACCGGCGAGGATGCCATGGGGCTACGTCCGCCTCAGCAATAACCTTTTGTCCGGTAACGTTCGTGTTATTGAAATCCGCCCGTTCATGAGCGCCAATCAGGTACTTTCCCGTTTCCACCTGGATCTCGACCTGTCCGCTCGCTACGGCCACGCTGCCGCCATCCATCCGTTTGCTGACGCTAAAACGCGTGCCGATATCTCTTATATAGGTGGTGCCCACCTTCACTTGCAGTTTGCCGGCGTTATTGCCCTTGACGTCGAAATAAGCGTTGCCCCGCAGCAATTCGACGCGGGGAGGTTCGGTGTTGGTGATTGTTACGGTACTGTCGGCATCCAGACTGATATCGATATCTGGCGTCGCCGCGAAGGTCATCCGCTCTCCCGGCACGGTTTCATGCAAGCGCGTTGCCGTGGGTTTGGCGATAAGCCATGACATGAGGCCCAGAAACAGGGCTGCGGCGACAATGGAAAAATTTATCAGAAAACGGCGCCAACCGCGATACCGCATTACGGCAGGCATATAGTCATGGCCGTCGAGGCTGCGAATTGCTTGCCAGGAGTCAGGCATACAACGGTCAAATCTCCAGCAAGTGATGTTCCGATTCTCACCATGCCTGGGCAGGTGCTACTGTAGTGACGGATCGGTAACAAATCCGATTCGTACCAGTCCAGCTTTCGCTGCAATAGACATAACCCGTGCCACGTATTCGTAATGAACATGTTTGTCGGCACGGATGTGGAGTTCGACATTGGGGTCCTGTTTTGCTGTTGCGGCGAAGCGCGGCGCGAGTTGGTCCATAGTCACGGGTTCGCCATTCCAATAGAGGCTTGCATCGTCGCGAAGGCCAAATTCGATATGCTCCGGTTTGGTGATATTCGGGCTGCTCGAGGCCTTGGGTAGATCTACTTTAACCGAATGCGTAAGTAATGGCGCGGTAATGATGAAGATTACCAGCAGTACCAGCATCACGTCTACTAGCGGTACTACATTAATCTCAGTCATTGGTGTCTGGCTGCTGCCGCCGTTCATGCTGCCAAATGCCATCACGACCTCCTTTCACTAGGGCTAACCATGGGGGCAACTACGCGCAATTGACGCTCATCCCCTGCGGAACTATTCGTTTTGGCTCCGACGGCGATCAATACAAATAGATCATGCGCGAAGGCATCGAGACGCCCCAGCCATATGCGATTGCGTCGCACAAACGTGTTGTAGGCCAATACCGCCGGAATTGCCACAGCCAATCCCAGCGCCGTCATAATCAATGCTTCGCCGACCGGGCCGGCTACTTTGTCCAGAGTACCCTGACCGGAAAGCCCGATTTGTACCAACGCGTGGTAAATGCCCCACACCGTGCCGAATAAACCGATATAGGGCGCTGCCGAACCCGCTGACGCAATCACCGTGAGACCGTTTTCGACACGGGTAGCTTCCTGGTCAAGGCCATTGCGCAGCACGCGTGTAATGAATTCGCTTGCTCCGCCCGCGGCGGCAAGTTTCTGCAAGCCGTGCTTCTCGGAGTCAACCGCGGCATCCATCGCAAGCTGCGCAAGTTGGGCAAATGCATTATCGTCGGAACTTTCTTTCAAGGTCGAGTTTACCTCTTGCAATGAACTGGCACTCCAGAAACGCTTGAGAAAAGCGTCCGCGCGACGCCCAGCCAGATAGTTGGAAATACCCTTGGTGAGTATGAGATACCAGCTTGCCACCGAAAGTCCCATCAGGAGTACCAGTACGCTGATGCCCACGCCATCTATCTGGGCGAGAAAGTTTGAAAATCCGAGTCCTTGTTCCATTAAATCAATCTCCTTGCAGTACAAAATTGAAGGGCTGAAGCGCAATGGCCCGTACCGGCTGACCATTACGCTGGGGCGGAGTGCAGCGCCAGGTTTTTACCGCGACCATGGCGGCTTCGTCCAGACGTTTGAAACCGCTGCTATTGATGATTTGTGCCACACTAATGCGGCCGTTTTCATCCAGTTCCACCCGTAGCACCAGCTTGCCTTCTTCGCCAAGCCTTCGCGAAAGAGCCGGGTATGCAGGCGCATTCAATTCCGGGCATGCGACTGATAGCTCCGAGGAAAGCGTGACGGGGCCGGGCGCCATCTGCTGAGGAGGTGCTACGGCTACGGGTTCTGGTTTTGATTCTGGCTCCGGCGGAGCTGGTGGCGCGACTGGCTCACTTGGAGACAACACCGGCGCTTCCGCCACTAATTGGCGCGATTGCGGTTTAATCAGTTTAGGCTTGGGTGCGGGTGGGGGCGGCTCAACCTTGGGCTCTTCCTTCGGCCTGGTTGCCGGAATAAAATTGACGATCAGCGTCGCTAATTGTTCCGGTGGAGGAATCAATTGCTGCTTAAACAGAAAATACAGTAACGCACCATGCGCAGCAAGAACAAACATCAGGCCGGGTAAAAAAGCAGGATTGCGCTTGATTATCATGCGTTCAACGTCCGGAGCCAGGCACGGCATTGCGAGCCAGCCAGTCCTCAAAAAAATTCTTGCTGATCAGACCGGTCTTGGCTTCGCGTTGATGCTTTTTGTCATAAAAATACGTGCGCGGTACTTCGCCGTACCAGCGGCGATCGATCTCAAAACGTAACCGTTCCGGCATATCATCCGCAAAAACCCATTGCTCGGCCTTGTTCATCCCATAGCTTTCTATCCGCAAGATAAGCTGTGGCGTATCATTCACTGAATCGGTGGCAATGAGAACGACGTCCAGCGCCGGGTGGCTGCGTTTGAGTTCACTCAGCATTTTCAATTCGGTTGGACAATATTGACAATCAAGCGACCAGAAAACGAGGATGAAAGGCTTACCTTCGCGGGCACCAAGAACTTTCTCAAGACTTCCCAGCGTAAACGGACGAACGTTTTCAGCCGCACTGGTAGCGTTCATGAAAGTTAGCATCAATACGAGAAGTAGCCCCCCCATCATGGGGCGACGCAGGTAATGAGCCATAGTGCCGGAACCGTTTGCTCCGCTGCGAGCTGGCAAAGGTTTCGGCTTGAAAATATTGAACATTAAGTAATGTAAATCTAATTAAGAATCAGTCGCACTTACATATTACATTTTACCACTTAATTTACACATTGGCGCGCAGCATGTGTCCAGAATATTTTTTGTTATTTTTTTTGTTACGTTATGGATTCCATTCTTCGGCGGTTCTCAATTAAGCCGGTGAGAGAGAATGATAGGCGCGAGAACCGAGTATCACAATGCGACAAATTGTCGCAGCTGGAATCGGTTGGGTTGCGAGGATGATGACTGAAATTTCCGTATTGGGCTCGTGCTTATATAATACGATCTGCGCGGAAACACGGTAGGACTCCAGACTCAAATGTGGGGGTACATTCTAAAAATGGTGCATGAACCTGGCGGTGCGAGTTCCATATATTTTATGTACGGCCAGTCACTGAATCGCGAGTCCGGCCTATCGGGCGGGATCAGCCGTGGCCGATCCATTCAAGCAATTTTCAGCTTCGATCGGGTTATATTCTGTCGTTTCTTTAGCAAATTTTTTCGGGAAGCAGAAAAAATTTGCTAACATTATCGGTGGGGATACTCCATCTTTCCACCACTTTTTTTATCTACCCCCGAATGTCTCATAAATTCGCGTGATGATTGCACAGGATTTTGTTTTGTAGGGGGATTTTGTGAAAGAGAGGTGTAGTTATTCATACGCCCGACTGAATAAAATTTCCATACGAAACAAAAGACCAGCGAGGACGTGCGTTAATTTATGAAACATTCAGGCTACATATAGGCAAATTGTCCTGGCTACTCAACAGGAATTTTCCAATTTTCTGGCTGAAGTCGAGCGGCGCGCCTATAAACAAGCATTGTTCGCGGTGCGCGACGAACATGTGGCGCTGGATATTGTTCAGGACTCCATGACGAAGCTCATTGAGAAGTATGCCGCCAAGCCACCGGAAGAGCTGCCTCTCCTGTTCCAGCGTATTCTGCAAAATACCATACGGGATTTTTACCGGCGGCAGAAAACTCGCTCCCTATGGACCACACTTTTTTCATCTTTTACATCTAAACAGGAAAAGGATGACGATGACTACGATTTCCTGGAAACTTTGCGTGTAAAGGCAAAGTCAAATTTTGATGATCCTCATGCGCAATTAGAGCAAGCACAACTGGTCAATTTGATTGAGAAAGCCATTGAAACCCTTCCGGCACGTCAACGGGAAGCCTTCCTGCTGCGTTACTGGGAGGAAATGGATGTTACGGAAACCGCAACGGCTATGGGATGTTCTGAAGGAAGCGTGAAAACTCATTGCTCGCGCGCAACCCATGCCCTTGCTACTATACTGAAAAAAGAAGGAATTGAGCTATGAATGAACCGGAGTTGGGGAAGAAAGTCGCGCGGTTGCTGGATCATGGGCTGGACGATATCAGGCAGAGTACATTGAATCAGCTGCAATCGGCCCGCAGAGCCGCTCTCGAAAATTATCATATGGCCGAGGAAATCGTCACAGCCGGTCACGGCGTTTCTGGACGGGGTGGATATGATTTGCACGTTAAAACGAGAAAATTGCTATCCCTGATAACTTTGCTGTTCGCTCTTCTAAGTGTGGTCTATTGGCAGACGCTCCAGCAGAGTGATGAAAACGAGGAAATTGACATAATGCTGCTAGTTGATGACCTGCCAATCAACGCCTATCTCAACGACGAGTTCGATGCATGGCTAGATCGTCCCTAGCAGTAGCGTTCTGGCTATGCATTTCGTTTTCAGTCCCCGCTCTATCTGAACCCAGTCAGCCCGCCTGGAATGGATTGAATCCTCAGCAGAGGGAAGTTCTGGCCCCACTTGCTCAAGAGTGGGGTAATATGAACCCCGCAAAAAAAAGGAAATGGCTGGGCATTGCCAAACGCTATCCAGGGATGACGCCTTCGGAGCAGCATCGCACGCAGTTGCAGATGCGTGATTGGTACTCGCTTACCCCTGAACAGCGCGAACTGGTGCGTGAAAAGTACAAAACGATCAAAAAACTGCCGCCGGACAAGCGCCAAGAAATAAAGCAGAAATGGCGAGAATATGAGCAGATGCCCGAGGATCAGCGAGGCAAGAAATAGCCTGCATAGAGTCGTTATTTTGGTGATAAATGAAAATTTCCGCACCTGGATTCTGGCGGCGGCTGGTGAGCATGATTTATGAATCGCTGCTCTTGATCGCAGTTCTATTTATCGCCAGCTTCGTCTTCCATCTTGTATTCCGCGATACCGGTTCCATTTTTTTCAGACCTGCATTTCAGCTTTATCTGCTGCTGGTGGCGGGTACTTATTTTTCCTGGTTCTGGACCCATGGTGGACAAACGTTGCCTATGCAAACCTGGAAATTCCGTGTTATCGGCGCTGATGGGAACCAGCTTTCGCTAAAGCAGGCGATTGCGCGCTATTTATTCGCGCTGATCGGCATCTCTTTCTTTGGTTGCGGAATACTCTGGGCATTATTTGACCGTAACCGTCAGTTCCTGCATGACAGGCTGGCAGGTACCCGAATCGTAAAATTGGAGGATAAGGTATGAATTCGGGATTGCCTGTGATAGATAGGGTGGGCCTTCGTCAAGGAGCTCTTCTTAATTATCCCGCGTGCCAGCAGTATGCTTTCGAGGGATTTATTCAAGGGTCCTCAGGCGGTGCCTCCTACCGTCAGTCCATCTATACGTAGCGTTGGCTGCCCCACCCCTACCGGTACACTCTGACCTTCCTTTCCACAGGTGCCAACGCCGGGATCAAGCGCCATGTCGTTGCCTATCATTGAAACTCGCGTCAGCACATCGGGGCCATTGCCGATCAAAGTCGCGCCTTTCACCGGATAAGAAATTTTCCCATCTTCGATCATGTAGGCTTCCGCAGCGGAAAAGACAAATTTTCCGCTAGTGATATCTACCTGACCGCCGCCGAAATTCACCGCATACAGACCATGCTTCACTGAAGCAATAATCTCCTCCGGGTTTTTGTCGCCATTCAGCATATAGGTATTAGTCATGCGCGGCATGGGAATGTGGGCAAATGATTCGCGCCGCCCATTACCGGTAACAGGTACATTCATCAGTCGCGCATTCAAATTATCCTGCAAATAGCCCTTGAGTATCCCGTTCTCGATCAGTACGGTGCACTGGGTGGGATTTCCCTCGTCATCGATATTCAGCGACCCGCGCCGCCGCGCAATTGTGCCATCGTCCACCACGGTCACGCCGATAGCGGCGACGCGTTCGCCGATACGTCCGGAGAATGCCGAGCTGCCCTTGCGGTTGAAGTCCCCTTCCAGTCCGTGCCCGATGGCCTCATGCAGCAATATTCCCGGCCAGCCCGCGCCGAGTACTACCGTCATGGTACCGGCGGGAGCGGGTTTTGCAGCCAGATTGACGAGAGCCTGATGCACGGCTTTCGCCGCATAATCCCGCAGCACGTCGTCAGTGAAATAGGCGTAGTCGAAGCGTCCGCCCCCACCCGCCACGCCTTGTTCGCGATTGCCATTTTCCTCGGCAATGACTTGCAATGAGATCCTCACCAGAGGCCGCACGTCTGCCGCCACGACACCGTCACTACGCGCCACCAGCACCACCTCATATTCTCCGCCGAGAGACGCCATGACCTGGATGACGCGCTTGTCAATGGCGCGGGCATAACCTTCGAGCCTTTCCAGCAGCGCTACCTTATCCGTATCTTTAAGGCTGGCGATAGGATCCTGAGGCAGATAAAGTTCTCGTCCCTTGCTGCGCCTGACGGCTTGTACCGATTGCGTTACGCCCTGACGAGCAATGGCACGGGTAGCCTGTGCCGCCGAGGCAAGCGCGGGCATGCTGATGTCGTCAGAGTAGGCAAACGCGGTTTTGTCGCCACTCACCGCGCGTACGCCCACGCCTTGGTCGATGTTGAAGCTGCCTGACTTGACTATGCCTTCTTCCAAAGCCCAGCCCTCGGCGCGGTTATACTGGAAATACAGATCGGCGTAGTCGACATGATGCGCAAGCATTTGCCCGAACACCTGCTGTAATCCGGCTGTATCGATCTCGTGGGGCGCAAGAAGACAACTGTTGGCTGTGGCAAAGAGATCATTGGATTGGGTGACGGTTTCTGTGATCATGGCGTGTCCGGGTCAGGAAAAATCATTGGTGGGAGACTTAACAGTGATATAACGTGCGGTGATTCAATGCGGGCAGACTATTGCGCAGGCTTGCCTGATATTCTGGATTGATGTTTGCAATCACTACTCCCGATCCGCGAGGAAGGCGATCGAGCACGACTCCCCAGGGATCGACAATCATGCTGTCACCGTGCGTCTCCCGGCCGTTAACATGATAGCCACCCTGAGCGGGCGCAACGACATACGCGAGATTTTCGATGGCGCGAGCGCGAATTAATGTTTCCCAATGAGCTTTGCCGGTGGTCGCAGTGAAAGCCGCCGGGGCAAAAATAATGTCCACTTTCCCCATTGAACGATAAAGCTCCGGAAAGCGCAGGTCATAGCAAATGGAAAGACCGATACGGCCGAACGGCGACTCCAGGGCAACCACTCCGCAGCCCGCTTCGATGGTTTCTTCCTCGGCATAGCGTTCGTTGCCGAGCTCCAGGCCGAATAGATGTATTTTGTCGTAACGCGCCACCTGCTTGCCATTATCGTCATAAACCAGGCAACTGTTCCGCACCTTGTCGGGCCTGGAGGACACCAGCGGCACAGAGCCGCCTACCAGCCAGATGCCCAGGCGCTTAGCGGTTTGGCTCAGGAATTCCTGTATCGGTCCATGACTATCCTGCTCGCGCGCCGCGACTCTATCGGCATCCTGCATTCCCATAATGCAAAAATATTCCGGAAGCGCCACCAGTTTTGCTCCCTGGGCAGCAGCCATATCAAGCAGCCGCGCAGCCTCCTCAAGATTGCCGGATACATTGGGCCCCGCTGCCATCTGAATAGCGGCAACACGAATAGAACCACAATGTGTTTTTCCGGGTGCGGACGTAGCGCCAGCGGTTGAGTTATCGAGCATTATTTAAGCACCTGAGTTCCGTAAGCGGCAAAAACAAGCCCCATGTTATTTAAATGACAGTCAAATGAACCCGGAAGCCATTTTCAGCCACGCATTCCGGTAGCAGATGAGCGGTGAACTCGTACAGCATGGCGATGCGATTGCAGCATGATAAACTGCGCTGGATAAGCTCCGCGTCCGTCTGAGGAAGCCGGTGCCTGAGGTGGATCTGGCTGTAGGAAACAGGGTAACTCAAAAGGATGTCTTTATAAACCCTTAAAGTGCAATGCTGTTGGTCGCAAGAGTCTCTATTTGCGATTTGTTCTCATCCTTTATTGCAGACCTGCAAGACAGGGTAAAGTTTCCACAACAAAAATCATTTTGCCAGCAGCCTGCCGGTTGACCATAACTATTATCCTAAATCCGGTAGTTGGACAGGGCAGAGTGTGCGGTTTTTAGGGTGTGGGGCAAGGCGCAACAACGCGAAATGGTCATTCCATTTCAAGGCGTTGCAACGCTGCCATACGCCATAAAAACCGTGTAATCTGCCCTGTAGCGGACTCACCCAAAAGGCGAGCCTCAAATGACACAGAGAATCTTTATGAATCATAGAACTACACTCATAAATGAGCAGTCAACTACCGGATTTAGGTTGAATGTTAACAATGAGGCTTATCAACCATTTTTTATACAAAGGAGCTCAACATGTCAGCAGCCTCGGACGCAAAGAGAATGTTTGTTGAAAATCTCAATTCATTTGGCAATGAACAAAATCAGCCAGAAAAATATAATCTTTATCTTGGCCTGATCTATCTGGTTGCATCGGTGGAGCAGATCCAGCAGGACTTGGAACAAATTAAGCAGCTATTAGCCAAGCGGCACTAAATTCCTATATCAACATGCGGAAAGGCCCGCGACTCCGAACTTAAAAGCTTTGCCGTTCAGAGAAAATTGCGGGAAAAATTGAGACAGACAACGGTTTCCTGCCGCAAGTGGCAATTTTATACTTGGCAACGACCGTCTCTCTGGGTGAATTCACTTTCCAATCGCACCACGCTTAGCCTCAAGGAAGACCTCATGAGGAGTCCGGTAGCTGAGGCACTTGCGGGGTCGATGATTCAGTATTTTCACGGCGGCTGCAAGTTTTTCGGGGG
>JBDSSX010000325.1:0-3543 GCA_039928555.1 Nitrosospira sp.
GCGATGGCCTGGGATACCTGCTCACGCGAGTGCTCGCGCAGGGCATGGGCGATTTCATGCCCCATTACAACCGCAATCTCCTCGTCAGTCAGCCTCAGGCGATTAATCAGCCCGGAATAGAACATGATTTTGCCGCCGGGCATGCAGAAGGCGTTGAGCTGATCGCTATCGATAATATTGACTTCCCACTTCCAGCCCGGTGCGTCCCGGCGGAACACGCCGGTTTGCGGTTCGATCCGGCGGGCGATGGCCTGTACCCGCTGCAGCAGCTTGCTATCCTGGTTCAGCGCGCCTTTTTCTGTCGCGTCTGCTTTCATCCTGGTGTAGCCCTGCGCCGCTGTCTGCTCCAGTTGCTCCGAGGAGATAAGCATGAATTGAGAGCGGTTCGCACCAACCGCCCCGCCCGTGGTGGTGGTTGCGCACCCGCTGAGCGCGGCTAGCCAGAGACTGATTGATAGGGCTGCAAGAAGTCGAAAAATGGACATGATTTCTCCCAATAAAAATTTTCTGTCATACGTGTTCAGAGATCCCACAAGGCAGATCCCTCAATACTTCCGGCGGCGTATAACGGTTAGCGCGGCGGCCGCCAGGCCAAGCAGCGCAAGTATTCCAGGTTCGGGAACGGTGGAGGAACGGAAGTTGAGCGCTTCCACGGCATCAAGCGTGTAGGCTTCGGGAAAACCTTGCGCGCTGTTGCCGGAAGCGGTTAGCCTAAGGTAACTGATCTCGCTGAGTCCCGCACCGGATATGTCCACATCCGTGGCACAC
This sequence comes from Nitrosospira sp., assembly GCA_039928555.1. Lineage (GTDB taxonomy): Bacteria > Pseudomonadota > Gammaproteobacteria > Burkholderiales > Nitrosomonadaceae > Nitrosospira. Next base: position 769 of record JBDSSX010000325.1, read on the forward strand.
GGGGACGTGGGGGAGCACGAAAAAGTCAACAGATCTCCGGCAAGGGAAAAGGCGTGCGTGAAGCTGGACCCATCAGCGCTGATGTCCAGGCTGAATCCGTCCAGGAAGCTGAAAGTATCGTAGAACCGGAGATCCGGACCGGTTCCGTCAAATACCTCGCCAGTGCTGAAGCGCATGGTGATGGTACCTGGGGTTCCGGTGGCTCCACCCAGAGCAACTATTGTCCCATCCAATGCCCTTATCGCGGCCGTTACCGCCTGCAGATCATCAATACCTTCTCCATCGTTAATCCCATCGTCAACCCCGAAATTGGTGCCCCCTTTAAAACTGATCACGGAGTCCGCGAAGGGCAGGGCATGCAACGTGGTGGAGGATATGCACAGCGCCGTGGCAAAGCAGAGTGAGAGGAAATTTTTGTTCATGGATACTTTCGCAACGATCCGGCTATTGCACCACTTCCGCTTTCTGCACCACCACGTCTTCCAGTGGCACGTTCTGGTGCCCGCTTCGATCGCCCGTTTTTACTTTCTTGATCTGGTCTACCACATCCTTGCCTTCCGTGACCTTGCCAAATACGCAATAGCCAAAACCTTGAGAAGTCGACGACGTGTAATTGAGAAAATTATTATCGGCGATATTGATAAAAAACTGTGCGGAAGCGGAGTGCACGTCGGATGTGCGTGCCATGGCGACCGTATATTTTTCATTTTTTAGGCCGTTGGCAGCCTCATTCTGAATCGTGGCACGAGTCTGTTTCTGCTTCATGCCCGGCTCAAAGCCGCCTCCCTGAATCATGAAGCCGTCAATCACACGATGGAATACCGTATTGTCATAGTGCCCGCTATTTACATAGTCGATAAAATTCTGAACGGTCAACGGCGCTTTCTCGCTGTCGAGCTCGAGTGTAATGATGCCGTGATTGGTATGCAGTTTGATCATGTTTGTCCTTATTTGGCAGGGGTGCTGGCCGCGGCGGCAGGTTCCGCCGCGATGAGTTTGATTTCTTCGATGATCACGGCTACGTTAGGCACATCGCTCGGGAAAGGCCCCGCCGGACCGGTAGGCGCATCGGCTATCCGGTTGACGACTTCCATTCCCTTTATGACTTTTCCAAATACGGTATAGCCATAGCCTTGTGACGTAGGCGCGGTATGGTTGAGAAAAGTATTATTGGCGACATTGATAAAAAATTGCGCCGAGGCTGAATGCGGGTCCGATGTGCGGGCCATGGCAACGGTCCCGATCTCATTCCTGAGGCCATTGGCCGCTTCATTCTCAACGGGTTGTCTTGCCGGTTTCTGCTTCAGCGTCTTATCGAACCCGCCGCCCTGGATCATGAATCCAGGGATAACCCGGTGAAACACGGTGCCTGTATAGTAGCGGTCCTTCACGTAGCTTAAAAAATTCTCCACCGTCTTCGGTGCCTTATCCGGATAGAGTTCCAGCACTATATTGCCCAAATTGGTCTTGATTTCAACCTGGGGATTGGCGGCGTAGGCCGTTGTGATGGTGCCGAAAAGAAGTGAGAGAGCAGTGAGAAGTTTGATGATATGCATGGGTTTCCTGTAAAAAAGGGAAATTAATTGATCGAATCATAACATTGGAAACTACGCAGCGCTTTCATAGATAATTTTCCATGGGCCTTTTTTGTTTTCCTGTATCCAGTATTGGCGTTTCTTCATCTTGTTGGACAGGTTGTTGCTGGAATATTCCTGGTCGAAATTGACCACTACCAGGTCGTCTCTGCCCGGATAAAGAAACATGCCAATATTGCTGATGCCCACTTTGATCCAGTTTTTAGCGGCATTCACCTGGCGTTTGTGCTGCGCCCACTCAGCCAAATTCTGGCCACCACTGGAGAAATCGCGTCCGTAGTGCCTGATATAAGCATCAATATTCCCGCTCTCCCAATCACGCCGCCAGCCTTCCAGATGCTGTGTCAGTTTGTTGCGGAGCATGGCCGTATCGCCAGGTTTTACCCATTCCATTTCGTCGCTAATGATGACGGGAGTTATGCCGACTTGCAAGGTCGCGCCCACCGTATCCAGATCCTGATTGGAGAGTACCACGCACCCGTCGCTGGCACGAGGCGGGCGGCTGTAAGTGTTTGAAGGCGTTCCATGCAGCCAGATACCGAAGCCATTGCGCCCATGGCGCTTATCCCACTCGTTGGGATAGTTGATCGGGAATGCGCCGCTGCCGTAGAAATCCGTAAGTTTTTCACGCGGCAGGTTGGCAGTGATGAAATACACGCCGACAGGTGTTTTCTTGTCACCTTCTTTCAGCTTCTGCGATCCATTCTTGCCGCTGCTGATGTAATAATCAGCAATATAGCGAGCTTCCCCGCGAACATTCTGGTACATATAAAGCCGGGATTTGCGGGTATCGGCGATGATTGCGTATTTTTGCTCCGGCTGCATTTGCAGCAGATATTTCGGTGTCACATTACGCGGGACCGATTCCCGATGACGCTGCATCCTTGCGCGGGCTTCCTCGCGCAGATCGGCAATGCCCTGTTGCGGGATTCCCGTAGTATCACCCATATCATTGAGAGGGCGGGCGCGAGCCAGCAGCAGGTCGCCCTTGATCAGTTGCGCCAGCCGGAAGTTGGGGTTGGTCTTGAGCAGTTGCTCGATTCCGCTCAAAGCGGAATCCATGCGGCTCTCCGCGATTTCGTGCAGGCTTTTGACGAGCGCCGTTTCCGGTCCGGCCATTGACAGTTCCGTCAGAATCGAGTTTTCACTTGCCAGTACGCCGGGGATTGCGAGACAGTAT
>JBDSSX010000326.1:0-2140 GCA_039928555.1 Nitrosospira sp.
TCTTATCTGCTTTCATCTGTTCACGGATTTCACGCCGCAGGTCGTTGGCAAAGTCCGCTCGTGAACCCGCCAGCGATTCGTTCTGACATACGAGGCAACGCAGATCTTCAGACAAATGAATCATGCGTCGCTCTATCTCCGGGTCTTCCGCCACTAGCGCGGCCTCTTTCGCCCAACTCGAAGGTAGCAGGAGCATCAGGACGAGCAGCAGGATAACTTTGTTGCTAACGTTAAAATAGCTCTCTCGCATACCAGCAGGCGAATGACGGCGGTATAAAGCCGATGGATCGGATAAAAATGCCGGATTCATCCTTGGAGTTCCCTTACCAGCGGCAGAATTTTTGTCTCCAGCGCTTCCACCGTTACCGGACCAATCTGTTTGTATCGAATGACGCCATTCTTGTCGATGACATAAGTTTCCGGAACGCCATAGACGCCATAGTCAATGCCTGTTCTACCTTCCGGGTCTCTGATACTGACCGTATAAGGATCACCGAATTGTCTTAGCCACTGCAAAGCCAGGTCGCGCTCGTCTTTGTAGTTGAGGCCGTAGACGGGAACTATTCCCGATTGGGCCAGTTCAACCAGCAGCGGGTGTTCCTCACGGCACGAGACACACCAAGACGCCCATACATTCAATAGCCATACTTTGCCAAGATTATCTTTGGACGTAAGCGTCTTTTCCGATTCATGCAATTGCTCCAACTGGAATTCAGGAGCGGGCTTTCCGATTAATGGCGAAGGCACCTGACGCGGATTGAGATTCAGGCCAACCAGCAGAAACGCAACCAGTACGATAAATGCTACCAGCGGCAGCAGGAAACGCGTCATGCCTTCCGGCCTCCCGGAATCAAAGGCCCGGACGGTGCCTTCCTGCCGGTGGAGACTTTCTTGCCGGCAACCTTCTTGTCATCAAGCGTCTCACCTTGCTTGCGTACCGCCAGGCGATAACGCCGATCAGTCACAGCCAGCGCACCCCCGAATGCCATCAGCAGGCATCCGAACCAGATCCAATCCACAAATGGCTTGTGGTAAACCCGTACAACCCATGCTCCATTTTCCAGCGGTTCACCCAAAGCAACGTAGAGGTCGCGCAATATACCCGTATCTATTGCGGCTTCAGTCATGGCCATCCCCGACGCGGCGTAAACCCGTTTTTCTGGCTCCATGTTGCGAATTATTTCACCGTTATGCAATACATCTATACTACCCATATCCGACATGTAATTGGGCCCGGGGACCTTTTTCGAACCGTTGAAGCGGAACGTGTAGCCGCCGACTTCCACCGTATCGCCGATTTCCATACGCACGTCTTTTTCGGTCTCATAACCCCCGACCACCGTTACGCCGATAATGAATACCGCTATGCCCAGATGCGCGAAATGCATGCCGTAATAACTACGTGATTGCGCGGCGAGCTTCGCGAACAGACCTTGCTTGCCGCTGTTTTGAATGCGCTGAAGCAGGCTCACAACGATGCTGGCAATGACCCAGAAAGCCAGAAGCAAACCGAAACTCACCCATGGCTTCCATTCACCCATCACAAACGGCATCAACAGTGCGGTGACAACACTCACAGCAAAAGCCCAGCGCAAACGCACCGCGAGTTCAGGCAGGCTTGCCTGTTTCCAGCGCGCAAGCGGACCCACTCCCATCAGAAAAACTGCCGGCGCCATCAGTGGCACGAATACCGCTTCGAAGTAGGGCGGGCCAACCGATATCTTGCCGAGTTCAAGCGCATCCATCAGCAACGGATAAAGCGTACCCAGAAGAATGCTGCCCGCCGCCACCATCATCAACAGGTTATTGCCAAGCAGCAACGATTCTCTCGATAGCAGTTCAAATTTTCCGCCCAAACCAATCTTGGGTGCTCGCCATGCAAATAACAGCAACGAGGCCCCGATGACAATAACCAGGAAGGCCAGGATGAAAATACCGCGCTTGGGATCGGTGGCAAAGGCATGAACGGAGGTCAATACGCCCGAGCGAACCAGGAATGTACCCAGCAGACTTAAGGAAAACGCGCATATTGCCAACAACACGGTCCAGCTCTTGAAGCTGCCGCGTTTTTCGGTTACTGCCAGTGAGTGAACCAGCGCGGTTCCCACCAGCCACGGCATGAAGGACGCGTTTTCCACGG
>JBDSSX010000327.1:0-3567 GCA_039928555.1 Nitrosospira sp.
AAGATTCTGGACGGTTTTCTCTAGCAGCCTGTCTGTCCCATTCCGATTTCATACCCGGCGGTAATTGATTGTAGTCAAATCACCTGAAAGAGCCGCGGCTCGGTTCTTTTTCTAACACCTGTTTGAGCAGTTATCGTCCTGTCGCCATCCGGAGACAGAAAATATTCATTACGCTTCAATTGGTTGATAATAACCTGGCAATTCTTTGTCAATGAATGGCGACACTTCTACCCTGATCTCACAAAAATATCTTAACCAATCGATTGTTTTATAATATTAAAGTGATCTGGCATGACATATGCTCAGCTTGTTGTCGATCCGCCGACTTGGGTATTGGATACAAATAATCTGTCAGCCTTCAGATATCATGAGAAGTCATAACATCAGGAATATTCAAATTTCTCGATCGCGTTTAGCGACAGTAGAACCGTGAGATTGGGTTTGTCAAAACCATGTGCGGCAAAAGGGTTGCGTTAGCCAACAATACATCAATTCAGATGAGCAAACAGGACAGGCCGCCGACTGACGGCCTGTCCTAAGCGTGGGCGGAAGAATTCAACCCAGATAATCCATTAGGCGAGATGATGGCAAGGCAGGTTGCGAGGCAGTTTTGTTGGTTGGGAGAAGTCCATAGCTTGGTCTATGGACGCCGAGCAAGCGGCGAAAATGGCTGCAAACTGACCGCCAGCACTCGCGTAGGCTCGGAGAGCCGCCTAATGGATTATCCGGGTTCAGCTCCATTCAATGCGGGAAATTCACAATGAAAACATAGTTTATTGATCCATCCTTTGTTACTGTATTTCTCCGACAGGCTGCTAATCGCTCAAGTAGCAGAAGTAGCAGAAAAAGTTTCTCAAAGAACGGAGGTCCGCCATGAAGGTACTCATTGTTCTCACGTCGCATGACCAGCTCGGCAACACCGGCAAAAAACCGGTTTCTGGCTGGAAGAATTCGCCGCTCCCTATTACGTACTGAAGGATGCCGGCGTAGTGGTCACGCTGGCCTCGCCAAAAGGCGGCCAGCCTCCGCTTGATCCAAAAAGCGATCTACCAGAAAATCAGACCCAGTTAACGCGGCGCTTTCGCATGGATACCGCCGCGCAGGCTGAACTTGCCAGCACGAAAAAGCTTGCTGACGTATCGGCGGATGATTTCGATGGGGTTTTCTACCCCGGCGGACATGGGCCGATGTGGGATATGGCCGAAAATGCGACATCCATTGCGCTGATCGAAGCTTTCGTAAAGGCCGGCAAACCAGTAGCCGCGGTATGTCATGCACCGGTCGCGCTTGTCAATGTGCGCGGAAAAGATGGCGAGTATCTGGTTAAAGGCAAGCGTGTGACCGGATTTACCAATGAGGAAGAAGAAGCGGTGAACTTGACTGCGGTGGTGCCTTTCCTGCTGGAAGACCGGCTAAAGGAACGGGGAGGCGTCTACAGCAAGGCTGCCAACTGGGTTCCCTACGTCCAGGTGGACGGCAAGCTGGTGACCGGCCAGAATCCGGCCTCCTCGGGGCCCGGCGCGGAAGCACTGCGGAGGCTGCTTCGCTCCCCCTGAATTTTTTGGATCATAGCGCCAGGCTGAAAAAAATGAGTGAAGGATGAGCGGTCAACTGCCGGATTCAGGATAATCAGCATGGACAACAACGAATGGTACTTTGAAGCAGGTTATGTGGAGCTATTGTATGCGGCACTGGTAGTGGGCGTTATTGCCGCGTTGTATTTTTTCCGGCGGTCTACTCGAGTATCCGGTCTGGCAACTAACGTGATTGAGGAGAATCGGCCGTTATTGGGCTTGATTGCGCTCGCCGTGGTGCTCTTTATTATCAACAGAGTGCTGGGAGACCTGTGGTAACCTCATAAAGCCTCTGAACAAATCCACCTGGAGCATGCCGCCATGCTGCGGCTGTCCTTTGTAATCCGCCCGATTTTCAGGGATTCCTGGCATCCCGCCAGGAATTTGCTTTAATGAAGTCATGAAGCACTTCGTTCTAGGCACATTCCTTTATCTCTGTTGCGCCTTCCCATCGCATGGCGACGGGTTTGACGTGAAACGCCATAAAATGGTTGAGGAGGTATTGGCCGATATAACTGCCAACGATCGTTTCACGCTCAGTCCAAGCGTCGTGGCGGCGATGGGAAAAGTGGAGCGGCATCGTTTTGTACCCAGTTGGCTGACTACGTTTGCCTATCTCAACCGCCCGCTTCCGATCGGCCATAGCCAGACGATTTCGCAGCCAACCATTGTCGCACTGATGACCGGCCTGATAAAGGTCAAGGCTGGTGATAAAGTTCTTGAAATCGGCACCGGCTCAGGCTATCAGGCGGCTGTTCTGGCGGAAATAGTCGAATCGGTTTACAGCGTTGAAATTATTGAACCGCTGGAAGAAGAGGCGGCTGAGCGGTTGGAATCTCTTGGCTACGGCAATGTAAAGGTAAGACTGAGCGATGGCTACTATGGATGGCCGGAAGCGGCGCCGTTCGACGCCATCGTGGTGACGGCCGCCTCAAGCCATGTCCCGCCACCACTGATCAAGCAACTCAAACCGGGAGGCCGTATGGTGATTCCGCTCGGTGCGCAATTCATGACCCAGTATTTAATGCTGGTGGAGAAACATATGGATGGCTCGGTCACCAGCCGCCAAATTACGCCGGTAGCGTTCGTTCCGCTCACTGGCGGGCACTAGGCGGGCATCAGGACCTTGGCATGCCTGTTATGCCGATACTCATGTTCGTGACGAGGCCGCCGTTTTTCGCCATTGGGCTGCTCTCCGGTTGCCTGCTGGCGTATGAGGTGCTGCTGACGCGCTTGTTCAGTATTGTGCTATGGCATCACTTCGCGTACATGATCATCAGCGCGGCAATGCTGGGCTTTGGGGCAAGCGGTACGGCGCTAACCTTACTTAAGGAAAAAATTGCGCCCCATATCGGCGCGGTGTATCTCATCGCTGCCACAGGAATGGCCTTTCTGATGCCCGCGGCGTTCCTACTCGCGCAACAGGTTCCCTTCAATCCACTCGAACTGCTGTGGGATAACACCCAGCCAGCCAAGCTGCTCGCCGTTTATTTGCTGATGATGCTGCCCTTCTTTTTCGGGGGGCTATGCATTGGCCTGGTCTTGTGGCACTTCGGCGACAACGCGGGGCGTATCTATGCATTCGACATTCTAGGTGCGGGGGTGGGCAGCCTGGGCGTTATCGGCCTGCTATATCTTGTGCCACCCTACAAGGTGCTGATCGTCCTCACGGCACTGGCCTTGCTGTCCACTGCCATCGCCGCCATCGAGCTGGGGATGCGGCCGAAATGGATGGCGAAGGTGTTTCTTGGGCTGGCGATACTGGTGGCTGTGGCACTACCGGGCAACTGGCTGCTGACGCAACCCTCCGTCTACAAGGATCTGAGCCAGACTTTGAACATTACCGGAATGCGGGTGGTCGAGGAACGCTCCAGTCCGCTCGGGCAGATTACGGTGGTGGAAAGCGGCCGTATTCCGTTCCGTCATGCGCCGGGAATGAGCCTCAACGCCACGGATGAACCGCCACCGCAACTGGCGGTGTTCGTGGACGGAA
>JBDSSX010000328.1:0-1863 GCA_039928555.1 Nitrosospira sp.
TGGATGACAATAAGCCTGGTGCGATGGCAGCAAAGTTTGGCGCCCCGTTGGTTGCTGAATACATTTTGACGCCATCAATCATAAACAACGTTTGGTTGGAGTTGGAGCCACGCATAAACAGGGACACCGGACCGCCTGGACCGAGCTCATTGATTTGTACTTGTTCCTGCAATACCGTCTTCCAGTCGTTGTCCTCGACCTTCAATTTCACCGTGTTAATCCGCAGATTGGTCAGTTCCCGAGTCATGGGAATCCGGTTGCCGCCATAGATGGTAAGTTCCGGTAGAACAGTTTTAGGTAAATCGTTTGCCAGAGCCAATCCAGCCTGATTTAATATCACCCCAAGGACTAGCATTCGGCCTAATTTCATTCATTACTCCTCGCAGGTATTTAATATGACCTTCACTTCAGACCGGGACGATGCGTGTTTCGGTATCGTGCATCGCCCGAGGAATGCCTTAACGTGTTGCTCGTGTGCATTTATCGATGCGTAATCCCAACCACGTATGTGCGCATGACAAAAGACAGCCTCTTACCTGAAATGAAGAAACATGGATTTTGTGTAAAGCAGACACCCCGCCCGCTGTTGTGATAAATGGAGAATTACCGCGGAGATATCTTGAGCGAAAAAGATCGATCAGGATACCGCCCCACGCGATAGCTCCCTATGCCGTATACGTTTGAGGCCGGTATCCGGGCTCGCAAGATTTGACGTATCGCCTTCCCATGAACTGGAGAATTCACAGTGGCACCAGGGAATCTCTGAATACACGAAGAACTTATTCAGACGTTCCTTGATTGATACGCCCACACTTGCTTACCGTTGCGGGGGCAGCCCAGGCATCACCTGGTTCCCGTTTAACTCGACCAAACAGGCCGAAGCACCTTAAACGTGGCGGGAATTTTACCAGAAACCGGCAGCCTGAATTGAATCGTTCGGAGAGGTATTTTCGTCATACGGTACCGGCAAATGAGATTGGCGCGGCGGACCTGGAAATAACATTTGAACAATTCCCTTACCAGTTGACTCAGCAAGGATTTCCGAACTATAGTGAGCCGATGGAATCCGAGCTAAACTCCCTGGAAGAGAAAATTAATCAATTCGTGCGATTGTGTCAGCAGCTGCGATCGGAGAATATTCAGTTGCGCCAGCAACTGGCGAGCGCCGCCAGTGAAAATAAGCATCTAGCGGAAAAAATAAACGCTGCAACCGGCCGTCTGGAAGCCCTTCTGACACAACTTCCCGAAAGCGAAGAATGAAAACCACCACTACCATGGACGTCACGATTATGGGACGCGAATTCCGCGTCACCTGCCCTGATGAGGAGCGCGAGGAGTTGCTGCAAGCGGTTACTTATCTTGATAAAAAAATGCGTGAAATCAGGGACAGCGGGAAGGTGGTGGGGTCCGAGCGCGTTGCCATCATGGCGGCGCTCAACATCACTCATGAATTGCTCACCACAAGAAAAAGGGGGGGCTTTGACATGGAAGAATTTAAGCGTAGAATCGTTTCCATGCAGGTGGCGCTTGATGCCGTAATGCCGGAGCAAGATAAGCTGTTTTAATCCGTGTTTACGAAGTTTTCAAGTCAGCCCGGTTGGATTTTCGGTTTACGCCGAAGGCGGAATGCAGATAGCTAATTATTCTGTCTGAAGGCGGGAACGGATGAGAGTTGTTCCCTGCGGTGTTCGTTTAGACCTATATTCTTTGAACCAACTTTTTTAAGAATCGGTTACGAACCAAAGTGACGCTGTTGTGCGCATCCCACACGGAAGCGCCTGATGCGTCCGGCTAGTGACCACCTTGGACCTTAAGGTTCAAGATAAATGGTCTGACGGCATCTGCGGGGACTTTATTTCGGAA
>JBDSSX010000329.1:0-5941 GCA_039928555.1 Nitrosospira sp.
AACCGCTTCGTGTTGAATCTTTTCATCGCGTTTCTGCCTGCCGCGATTCTGGGTCTCCTGTTCATCAAAACGATCAAGCAATATCTGTTTCATCCGGTTCCGGTGGCAATGGCGTTTATCATCGGAGGAGTTTTGATTCTGTGGGCTGAGCGCAGAAAGCATGTAGTAGATGTCGACCGGGTGGAGGACATGGACTGGAAACACGCGCTGAAGATTGGATTGACGCAGTGCCTCGCGCTGATACCCGGCACTTCACGCTCCGGCGCGACCATTATTGGCGGCCTCTTTTTTGGCTTGTCACGCAAGGCGGCCACCGAGTTCTCTTTTTTTCTGGCGATACCCATCATGTTTGCGGCCACTTTCTACGATGTATACAAACATCGCGACATACTACATTTCGACGATATTGGCGTATTCATGGTGGGATTTGTGGCCTCGTTCATTAGTGCGTTATTGGCGGTGCGGGGCTTGTTACGTTTTATCAGCCATCATGACTTCACTGTATTTGCGTGGTATCGAATTGGATTCGGGATCATTGTGCTGGCTACAGCTTATTCCGGGTTGGTCAAATGGTCGGCAGCGTAGATTTCTATCAGAATAAAAAATGTTTACCGATTTCTTGATTCCGAATTTCTGACTCAGCCCTGTACCCACGGCAATCCTGCGGCTTTCCACCCAGCTTTGGCGCCACGATGACCGGTTGCGTCCTTGTCGCCTTCAAAGCCTTCAAGAATGTTGTAACAATTTGCGTAACCCGAGCCGGTAGCCATAGCGGCAGCCTGATGCGAGCGTCCGCCACTACGGCAGATGAACATCACCATGGATTCCTTATCTATCTGGCTTGAGAGATAATTGAGGAAATCCGGATTGGCACGCATGCCGGGGTAGGACTGCCATTCTATTTCAACCGCACCCGGAATTCGTCCCACCCAATCCCATTCAGCCCGGGAACGGACATCCACCAATCTGGCACCGGGGGCTTTCTGCAACAGTGTCAGTGCTTCAGCAGGCAGCAGTGCGCCCTCGTATGGCAAATTCATTTCCCGCGCGCGTTGTTGCGCCCTTTCGAGAATTGTAGCGATGGTTTCCATAGGGTTTATGATAGCAATGGTTGAAAAGTGTAATGTTATTTCATTTCTACGCAGGATGTTTGATAAACCCAGATAATCCATTAGGACGCGAGATGATGGCAAGGCAGGTTGCGAGGCAGTTTTGTTGGTTGGGAGAAGTCCATAGCTTGGTCTATGGACGCCGAGCAAGCGGCGAAAATGGCCGCAAACTGACCGCCAGCACTTGGGTAGGCTCGGAGAGCCGCCTAATGGGTTATCCGGGTTTTAAACCTCATATGCATCGGTTGGTTGCGATGGCGAGCTCACTCTCTCCGCAGGCTTACTTTAACAATAGCCACGCACACTGCCGGAATGACGGATGTTCGCGTGATTCTTATTGCTTTTACATTTCGCAGAACCCGGCTGACATGCCACTCGCGTGGCATGTCAGCCGATCCATCAATCGCTTGATCTGAAACGAGGAGCTTCAACGAAAACGAACCCGTCACTTCACGCGGTTGATATTGAGAGTCTGCAGCCCTGCATGATTCAGTCTTGTCAAAGTATCCCGCATGCGAATAAAACCAGTGCCAGACCCGCTGCACTGATAGCTAGCCCGACGACGAGAGGAAAAGGTTTAAGTGTTTCATCTTGCCAGCCTGAAGGATAATGCATAACGACTCCTTTTTTACGACTACTCTATTGAGACCGCCAGGTCGGCTTTGGGTTCATTCACTCCGCCCTGGAATGCGATAAGCATAATGGAGAATCTTGCGCCGGCCGCTGGGATACACTAAGGCGGGGGGTCGGTTGGGGGGCATTGCTCGGGAGTCGCCTTTCATGCCCAAGCTGCGCACGATCATGTATAACTCCGGTCAGGCGCCCGGAATCAAATGGCATGGCCGAATCCTTCGTTAAAACGTCTAAACGGGATTATGCGTATGCACATGACCGTCTAGCCCGGATGTTTCATAAATTTGCGTGATGATTGCGCAGAATTTTGTTTTGCAGGGGGGTTCTGTGAAAGAGTGACGTAGTTATTCATACGCCCGGCTGAACAAAATTTCCATACGAAACAGAAGACCAGCGAGGACGCCCGTCAATTTATGAACCATTCGGGCTAGAGGAAAAAACGTAATAAGACGTTTCAATCTCTGGCTTGAGGATTACAATGAATGCCATCCTCACGAGGGGCATCCGCAGCCAGTTACTCACCGCACCCTGCCCGGCTTAACAGGGCAACTCCATGACGGCGTTCGTACTGATATAATTCCTGCTTTCTGATTGTGCATTTCATGACGTATCTTTATCGTATAACCGAAATTCTGCTCCGGAGAAAAAAATGGCGGTAGCCGATGTTCTTAAAATGATTCAGGAAAACGAAATCAAGTTCGTTGATCTGCGTTTTACCGATACTCGCGGCAAAGAACAGCATGTGACGCTTCCAGCCCACGCGTTTGATGCGGATAAGCTTGAGGACGGCCATGCGTTCGATGGTTCTTCCATTGCCGGCTGGAAGGGTATTCAGGCATCCGACATGTTGTTGATGCCCGACCCCGAAACCGCTCATATGGATCCGTTCATGGATGAGGCTACGCTGCTCATAACCTGTGACGTAGTCGAGCCCTCCGATGGCAAAGGTTATGACCGTGATCCACGCTCGCTGGCGAAGCGTGGCGAAGCCTACCTCAAGTCAACCGGCATTGGTGACACCGCGTATTTCGGCCCGGAACCTGAATTCTTCATTTTTGACTCTGTCACCTGGCATGCGGATATGTCCGGCTGTTCGGTGAAAATCGAATCCGAGGAAGCGGCGTGGAACTCCGCGGAAAAATACGAAGGAGGTAATACCGGGCACCGTCCCCCTGTAAAAGGCGGATACTTTCCCGTTCCTCCGATCGATTCTTTGCATGACATTCGTTCCGCCATGTGTCTGGCGCTGGAAGAAATGGGGGTGGAAGTCGAAGTACACCACCACGAAGTCGCAACTGCCGGACAGTGCGAAATCGGCACCAAATACAGTAGTCTGGTGAAGCGTGCGGACTGGACCCAGGTATTCAAATACGTAGTGCACAACGTCGCTCACTCTTACGGCAAAACGGCGACCTTCATGCCGAAACCCATTGTCGGCGACAACGGTTCCGGCATGCATGTACATCAATCGATCTGGAAAGCCGGGCAAAATCTGTTTTCCGGAAATGGCTATGCCGGACTTTCGGAAATGGCCCTGTTTTACATAGGTGGCATTATCAAACATGCCAAGGCCTTGAATGCCATTACCAATCCAGGCACCAATTCCTACAAGCGCCTGGTTCCGGGTTTTGAAGCACCGGTTAATCTTGCCTACTCGGTAAGCAACCGTTCCGCCGCGGTGCGGATCCCTTATGCCAACAGCCCCAAAGGACGGCGCATCGAAGTTCGTTTTCCCGATCCCACCGCCAATCCTTATCTGGCATTCACCGCATTAATGATGGCCGGACTTGACGGCATCCAGAACAGGATTCATCCGGGCGACCCCATGGACAAGAATCTTTATGACCTTCCTCCTGAAGAAGCAGCCCGGGTTCCGAATCCCTGCGTTTCGCTGGATGAGGCGCTGGACAACCTGGGCAAGGATCGCAACTTTCTTACTCGCGGTGGCGTGTTTTCGAATGATATGATCGACGCCTACATTGAACTCAAAATGGAGGAAGTTACGCGCTTTCGCATGACTACTCATCCGGTGGAGTTTGATATGTACTACAGCCTATAAGGCGCCTCCATAAACTTAATATGTATTCGGGCTGTCTCCGAGCGCAACAAAAATTTGAATCCGGAAGACTGCAATTCAGATGAGTGAATCCGGCGGACATCACTCATTTTTCACTCATTTTTTGGTTGAACGCTATGATCCATAAAAATATCTTGAGCCACCTGATCTTCATCTATGGGGTGAGTTCGCTGCGGGGCGAATTTAGGTTAGAGGAGAATATTCGATGAATATTCTTGCTGTTTCATTGCTTGCCGCTCTCTCGCTGATGTTTGCGGGTTGTAGTGAAAAAGCGCCTGTGAATACGCCTAAAGCAGAAGCGCTGGCTACAGAAGCGCAAGCTAAACTTGCGGATGAGTTCACTTCTGAAAAGGAAATCCCGTCAATATTGGAGAAAGAGTTAACGCCAGAAGAAAAGTCTGCGCTATTGAACAAGATAATGCCGTCGTCGCCAAATGAGCCAACGCCGGAAGAGAAATTTCTGAAATTACGAAAAGATGCGGATGCTGGAGATCCTAAAGCACAAAATGGTCTCGGTGTGATGTACTACACGGGCGAAGCCATATCCAAGGACTCATCAGGCCGAATTTTAAGCAACGATCCTGAGACGGCAGCGGCGTGGTTTCATCGATCCGCCGCGCAGGGGTATGCCGATGCACAATTCAATCTCGGCTTGATGTATGCCAATGGTGAGGGGGTATCAAAAGATTCCGCCAAGGCCATAGAGTTATTTCAGAAAGCTGCCGATCACGGAAATGTCGATGCCCAAAATAATCTGGGGGTGATGTATTACTCCGGTGAAGGTGTGCCGAGGGATGCCGCCAAAGCCAAAGAGTGGTTTACGAAAGCCGCCGCGCAGGGAAATGCGGATGCGCAAGCCAACCTCGATGCGATGAAATAAAATGAACCTCTGACAGCGGGAAATTTTGGAGAGCTTGTTTATCGATTCCGGTTATCAACTGGCGCAAAAGATAATATAAGCACAACATATGTGTTGCGCTCGCTTATCCAGCGATCTTCCCGGCAATGAGAATTCTACATACCCGGATATTTAATGAATAGGTCCGTCATGCATCTGGTCTGTCGATGCCCTGCATATCACAAAGGCTTGAACATGATTTTTTCCGCAGCACAACCCGCCGGCAGCGAATGAATCCCACCGCTATTGAGACTATTGGCGCAATCCTGTTTGGCGTTGCGCTAATACATACTTTCTCGACCAAATTCTTCGAGCGGTTGGCGCACACCCGCCCGGCTCACGCGGGTACCTGGCATTTTCTAGGCGAGGTGGAGGTGGTTTTCGGGTTCTGGGCAATGATCCTGGTCGCTGCAATGCTGATCCTTGAAGGTAAGGAGGCCGCCACTACTTATCTTGATGGACAGAGTTTTATCGAACCAATGTTCGTGTTTGCAATCATGGTGATTGCGGGCAGCCGTCCTATCCTGCAATTCGCGATGCTTTGCGTCAAGACCATCGCGCAGCGCATTCCCTGGCCGGACGGAAAAGCATTCTATTTCATCACACTATCATTTGTCCCATTGCTGGGGTCCCTTATCACCGAGCCGGCGGCCATGACATTGGCCGGTTTGATTCTACTTCAGCGTTATTACTCCAAGGAAATCTCGACGCGGCTCAAATACGCCACGCTCGGTGTTCTGTTTGTCAACATTTCGATTGGCGGGACCATGACATCTTTTGCCGCGCCGCCGGTACTCATGGTGGCCAGCAAATGGGGATGGGACAGTGTTTTCATGTTTACCACATTCGGCTGGAAAGCCGCGCTTGCCGTACTGGTGAACGCTTTGGCAGCCACTATTCTATTTCAGCGTGAATTGTCGAAAATGACGAATGAAGAGGATGCGCCACGTGCTGAAGTTCCCTTGCTGGTGGTGATTGTGCATCTATTTTTTCTGATTGGAGTTGTGGTTTTTGCTCATCACCCGGTTGTCTTCATAGGGCTGTTGCTCTTCTTCATCGGGTTTGCCCATGCATATGAACGCTACCAGGAGCCGTTGATCCTGCGTGAAGGGTTGATGGTTGGCTTTTTTCTTGCTGGCCTGGTTGTGCTGGGAGGATATCAGAAATGGTGGTTGCAACCCATGTTGACGGGGATGGACAATACTACGCTCTATTTCGGCGCCA
>JBDSSX010000330.1:0-2203 GCA_039928555.1 Nitrosospira sp.
TTCCCGATGGAACAGACTCGCATACCTTCGAACCGGTGCCGTCGGACGCGAAAATCCTGGCGACGGCGGATATCATTATCGTAAATGGACTCGACCTTGAACTGCCCACGGTGAAACTGGCTGAAAAGGTTAAAAGGGCAAAAACCCTAGTTGTGCGGCTTGGTGATCGCACATTGCGGAAGGAGAATTGGCGATATGACTTCAGTTTTCCTCGTGAGCATGGCCATCCCAATCCGCACCTGTGGCCCAACATCGCGCTGGCGATGCGCTATGCGGAGATTACGCGGGATAGCCTGACCGCGCTCGATCCGCGGAACAAGGAGGGCTATATTGCCAATACGGCGGCTTATCTGGCCCGGCTTCAGAAGCTGGACAACGCCATCTTCGATTGCGTGAAAAGCATCCCGGAAAAAAATCGCAAGCTGGTCACCTATCACGACTCCTTTGCCTATTTTGCTCCGCGTTATGGCATGAAGGTCGTCGCGGCCATTCAACCATCGAGCTTTTCCGAGCCTCGTCCGCAAGAGATGATCCGCATCATCAAGCAGATCCATAAGGAAAAGGTGCCGGCCATTTTTGGTTCCGAGGTTTTTCCGAGCAAGGCGGCGGAACAGATTGCCCGCGAAACCGGGGCGAGGTTTATCGATCAGCTTTCGGATGACGAGCTGCCCGCACCGCCCCATGACTCCTTTATTGGCATGATGGTCAGTAACATGGCGATCATGACGGAAGCGCTGGGTGGTAACCCTGATTGTGTGGCGAATATCGACACCCGTAATATCACACCCTGACTCACGTATGGATTCCGCAGTTAACTTAAGCAATGTCACCGCTGGCTATGAGTATAATGTGGTGTTTGCGCGCCTGTCACTGGAAATTGCCGCTGGCCGCTTCGCGGGCATTGTCGGTCCCACGGGGTGCGGCAAGACCACCCTGCTTAAAACCATATTAGGCACGCATCCTGTCTTTTCGGGCAGCGTACTTTTGAATGGGTTGCCTGTGGACCGCGTACCGCCGGGTGCTATCGGCTATGTTCCACAGTTGGGAAGCGTGGATTGGAGTTTCCCGGTTACGGTGGAAGAAGTGATCATGATGGGTCTCTATACCAATCGGCGAATCTGGCCCTGGCCTGGCAGGGAGGAACGCGAGCGTATTCATGATCTCGCTCACCGGCTCGGTATTTATGACTGCCTGCATCACCATATCGTGCATACCTCCGGCGGCCAGCGCCAGCGTGCGTTCCTTGCGCGCGCATTGATAAATAATCCAAAACTGCTGGTGCTGGATGAGCCGACCTCCGGGGTCGATATCAAAACCCAGCATGAGGTGTTGCATTTACTGGGCGATATCAACAATGACGGCATTACCATTTTGCTTACGACGCATGATCTTAACGCCGTTGCTTCACATCTCCCCTGGGTGATCTGCTTCAATAACGGCATTGTGGCGCAGGGGAAGCCACGTGACATCTTTACCAACGAAATACTGACCAGGACCTACGGCGGTGACCTTGTCATAGTCCGGCATGACGGTCACTATCTGATTGCCAATAACACGCCTTTACACCTTACGAGCGGCCTTTCTTAAATGGAATTCCTGCTTGAGCCGCTGGAGTATGAGTTTTTCCGGCACGGCCTGCTGGCCGCGCTGATGGTGGGGGCGTTATGCGGCGTGATAGGCGTTTACGTGATACTGCGCGGCATGAGTTATGTGGGTCACGGATTGTCGCATGCGGCATTTGGCGGCGCGGTCGTGGGCTTCACACTCAATTTCAATTTCTACGCCGGTGCGGGTGCAATGGGCTTGCTGGCCGCACTATTGATTAACCGGATCACCAGGAACGGGAAAATCAAGTCGGATGCCGCCATCGGTATCGTAACGACAGCCATGTTCGCCCTGGGTGTGGTGATTATCAGCCGCGCACGTACCTATACTCAAAGCTTCGAGGCGGCTTTATTCGGCAATATTCTGGGTATCACCGGCGAGGATCTCCTGGTTATCGGACTGGTCACTGCTTCCACCATGACCGCGATGTTTTTCATGTATAGACCCCTGCTTTTCTCTACTTTCGATAATGAAGCGGCGCGGGTGTTCGGCATCAGAACGGGAATCGTGCAGTTGGTATTTTCGCTTCTCCTTACGCTATCGATTATTGCTTCCATGAATGTCGTCGGCGTCACCATGATTGCCGCCACGCTTATCG
>JBDSSX010000331.1:0-6010 GCA_039928555.1 Nitrosospira sp.
GACATCCATATATAACGCTTTGTCTCTGAGCGTCAGGATGCCTTGCTGCGCCTGTGCGTCCCCGCTGAGTTTTATCCCGCCGCTCAGATTGGCGGCGCGCAAGCGGGTGTCCAGCCTGGCGGGATCAATCCCGCTGACGACAAGATCAGCCGTTCCCGTCGCGTCCGTAGGCCGCCAGAGCAGATTTCCTGAAACCATGCCGCCACCGCCTACGGCCAGCGTCAACTCGTTGAACTGGAGCAGTTTCGCGGAGAGTATCGTCTGCGCGCGTGCCTGGAGCAATGGCAGACCCCCGTGGTCGAGCGGCGCGGGAGCGCTATTCTCAACTGTCACGCCGCCTTCCAGCCGCCCCGCGCCGGTTTCATGCAAGTCAGCTTGCAATGCGAGGCTGGCTTTAGGCGCGCCGGGTGAAAACATATGGGGGTCGAGACCATTCACAGACAACCGTAGCGCGGCGACTAAAATCGGGGCGTAAGGCCGCAGTCGCGCCTCACCCCCTCCCGTCAACCCGGCATCGGTTCCTCCGGTGGCATTCATCCTGATATCGAGTTGTTCCAGGTTGCCGGTAATGGCGGTGGAAATGCGCGCGCCCGGCATTTCCGGCAATTCAACGCCCGCAATGTCGAACCCGGCGTGCCCGGCAAGTTCGGCTTGAGCGTTCAGATCGAAGGGTCTGGTCCCATCTATCTGCCCCGATGCCGTCAATCCGCCAAATTCAAGGCTGGCGCCCAGATGGGATAACCGGTGCCTGCGGCCATCGCTTTCCAATCGCGCCGTTACCGCTGATGCGCTGAAATCCGACGTACCATCTTCCTCATGCATTACGTGAAACGTACCGATATCAAGTTTGCGCAAAGACAGCGCAAGAGGCAATTCCAGGCTTGCGGGCGGCGATTTCGGCTCGGTGGAAGGTAGCGCGACGATCTCCACCTCCCTTGCTGTCAGCGCCGTTATATCCAGACGGCCTTCCTTCAACGCGCCCGGGTGCCAGCTCAGCTGCACATCCCGCGCAATAACCAGCAGATCGTCACTCGCAAAACGCATGGCACGCGCACTAAACGAGCCGGATAACGTGCCATCCAGCCCTTCAAACGACGTGTTGCCTGCGCTAAGATGCGATATTGCCGATCCCAACGATCTGAGACCGGATGGCGTGGTTGATAGCCAGACGCTGATGCCTGAGGGTAGAATGATGAGGACCGCGAGCAATAATGCGGGCCACCGCCATCGCCACTTTTTCACGGCAAATTTTCCAGCCCGATTTTCGTTTAGCAAGTTTGGCATAACAGCGGAATGTCAGCGCAATCGAAAGGTACAGCCGCAGCTTGTGCGGCATGCCCCGAGGTTTCGTATCACTGCGGACCAGCATGCATCATGAACCGATTCGGTACTCTTGTTAGCAACGGTATAAAAGATTTTCATCCGGCCTATTTTGCGATGGTGATGGCCACCGGCATTGTATCCATTGCCTTTGAAGCGATGGCTTTCCCGTATATAGCAAAAATTCTTTTTCTGCTGAATCTGGTCTTTTATTCGATTTTATGCGTCATCCTGGCTGCGCGCGTGTTACTTTTCCGCTCAAGTGTGATGGCGGATCTCAAGGTCCTTCCGCGAGCGTGGCTTTTCTTAACGTTTGTGGTGGGCACCAATACAATCGGAGCGCAGCTTGTCGCATTTCAGCATGCCACCGCTCTGGCAAGTTTACTATGGCTTATCGCACTGATCGGCTGGGTCATTTGCCTCTATTTCATTCTTTCCGATCTCATCCTCCTGCGGAAAAAAACCGTGCGGAGAATGGTGAGTGGCGCCACGCTGCTGATTATTGTCAGCACGGTATCTGTGGCTATGCTGGGGCTCCGCCTGCTGGACGCGACAGCCATACATGCCGCTTATGCCTACTTTGCCGCATGGGCTTTCTGGGCCTCCGGATTCGCTCTGTACCTGTTCGTCATTCCATTGATAATTTATCGCCTCTTTTTTAAATCCCTTGAACCTGGAGATTGGGAAGCCCCTTATTGGATCTGCATGGGAGCGCCGGCAATCATTACCTTGACGGGTTCAGAGTTTGTCATGTATATGCCCGCTGCAACAGCATGGGAAGATATGCGGGAGATTACGCTGTGGATAACGATTTTTGCATGGGTCGTTGGAACATCATGGATTCCCTATCAACTTTTTATGGATATCCGGCAATTTATCACCGTCAACATCACGAGTCCCGTACCATTATGGATAAAAACCTTTCCATGGTCGAGGCTGGCATTTGGCAATCAATATTATTTCTATGGCCCGCCCTCATGGAGCAGAGTCTTTCCCATAGGGATGTACACGGCCTGTACGCTATCCCTGGCGAAAGCGACAGGTTTCGGGTTCCTGGGGATCATTCCTCAATATTGGGGCTGGTTTGCGCTGCTGATCTGGTCCCTTACATTGATTGGCACCGTGCGTTCTGTCCTGTCATTACGATTTGAGACCTGACTTCGGCTGTGATAATCATCGCTGCGCTCTCCCTTGGCCCATCCAGCATTACCCATCATCAGAAAGCCACGGCAATCGAAAAGTGCAGCCGCAGTTTGCCATCTCTGTGGCCTCGAGCAAGATCCAATGCCAGCGGCCCCACCGGGCTACGCCAGCGAATTCCTCCGCCATAACCGACAGCCAGATCCAGGTGATGCAGACTATCGGCGGCGCTGCCGGCATCGGCAAACACAGCGGCACCCCATTCGCGCGTAAGCCAGTGATTGTACTCGATGGTACCGGTAGCCATTGCCGTGCCGCCCACAATGGCCTGCCCCTCCCGCACGCCCAGGCTTTGAAAAGCATAGCCCCGCACAGACTGAATGCCCCCCGCACGGAACAGATATTCCTGAGGGATGCCGAAGCGGGAGTCAGCGAAGGTATATCCCGCCTCGCCGCGCAGAAATAACACGTCGCGTTTACCCACGGGATGCCAGTACTGGTGGCGGAAATAAGTACGCAGAAAACTCTGATCAGACAATAATTGCTTGCTGCCGCCACCGATGCGCACTTCCATCACGCTGCCATCGCGTGGAAACAACGCATCGTCCACCGAACGGTAGCGCAGTTGCGCATCCAATACCAGCGTTTCGTTGGTCTGGTGCAGCCCGCCTTTCGGGTCCCGGTCTTCACGCTGCCAATTAAACCCGATCCGGGTCTCGGTCTTTCCTACCAGCTGATTGCGAGTCAAAGCCACTTTCTCGCGCAGGGTGTCCAGTTGCTGAATGGAAGTGCGATCAATGCCCGCCCCTACGGAAAACCAGCGGCCCGCCCGATTTGGCAGGCTATCCACCGCCACAGTCAATGATTGGCGTTTTTGCTCCAGGCGCAACACGCTGGTCAATCGCAATGCTCTATCCAGAAAATTGTGATTACCGTAATTGATTTCGCCACGCGCGCCCGTATTGGAGCTGTAGCCTCCGCCAAGCGATATGCGCTGCGACTGCGTCTCCGACAGCGTCACCTCCACCGGCGCCGCTTGATGCGCCGCCACATCGGGTTCAACGCTGACCAGGGCCGAACCAAATTGAACCAGGTTCTGTAGTTTTGTCTGGAAGGCCTGTAGCTGATCCCGCCGGTAAGGATCACCGGCTTTGAACGGGGCAAGATTGTTGACCAGCTTCTGATCGTAGCGGTCCAGTCCTTTGATCACGATATTGCCATAGTGGAAAACAGGCCCTGAATCCACTATTACCAACAGCCGGACGCGGGCGGAGGCAGGGTCCACCTCCGCCTTGCTCTCATCAATCACCGCCGCGGCATAGTCATCCCGCGACACACTGGATATCAATGCCGCTTTGGCCTCTTCCCAGGCCGGCGAGCGGAACGGATCGCCCACACTCAGAGGCCAGGCGGCACGCAGACTTTCGCTGCGTGCGCGCCGCTCGGGCGCATCGATTGCAAGATCTCCCTTGAATTCAATGCGGACTTCGGCAATCACGGCGCGCGGCCCCGGCGTGACCTCCAGCACCGGGGTTTCATCCGGAGTGGGTTGCAATGTTATCGTGGGTGTGAAATAACCTTCGGTAGCGAGGAGTTCGCTTATCTCCTGTCGTGCCCGGCGCATGAAAGTGGCGCGGGCGATTTCATCCACCATCGGTTCGGCAGGTAACTGGAAATGAGTCTTCAGCAAATTCCGCAATGATTCGGGGGCGGAAATAATGACAGGGGGTGAATTGTTTCTGGCTTCGGATTGCTTTGGCTCATGTGCCTCGGCCACACCACTTCTCAGCGTAACAAGAATGAGCGCCGGGAGGAGGACTGATATCCCTATTCGCGCTGGATAAGGATAAGTGAAATATTTGGCGAGAGACATGGCAAAGTGAGGGTTTATGCCGTGGGAACACGGGTCCACAACATCGCGGAATGTTCCCGGCCACAGTCAAATGGAATTTCAGCATAACCGCGCAACAGCTATGTTAACGAAATACCTAGCAGCCTGTCGGACTTAAAGAATCGAAGCGAAAAAGTGACTGGGCGAGGGCAGATTTTGGCGGTTTTGAAGGCCAAAAGCGGCGAAATATGGACCGGCCAGATGCTTTTGCAGCCGATTTCCTTTAAGTCCGACAGGCTGCCAGATTCGAAAGTGCGTGCAAGCAACGTGCCTGCAAAAAGGGATGTGTCGGGATCAAAATTGAACGTGGCTGTCGCGGCTATAGCCGACGGGACCCGATGAGCGCACCTACCGGATAATACCTAGCTACGCCCCGCAACGCAACCGGCTGAACCAGGAGAAAATGGGAACCGTGCTTCAGTGCACGGGCTTGCTGGGAAGTTCATCGTGCATCGCGGGATCATCGTAGGCCTCGCGTGGCGGGTCGCCGTCATATACCAAATGTTTGCGCTGCTGCAGGTAAGCGTCCCGCACAAACAGGTAGGGCTCCACCGCGGCTTCGTCGCGGATCCGCATGGGACCGGATAACCGCGCCCGCTTGTCAACAACGCCAAGAATGGAAAGCGGCACCGTGATCGGAGCGCCAATCACATAAATACCGATATAAAAGAGACCATTCGTAAACACGCTGACGGGAATGCCGGATACATCACGGTTACTGCTAGGACCAAGCAAGGGAATAAACAAATAGGTTTTTGCTTCAATACCCCACACACCCAGCGTCTGTCCGAAGTCTTCGTTATGCTGCGGCAGACCCATGGGGGAAGCCATATCGAAGAATCCAGCCATGCCGATGGTCGAATTGACCGCGAAACGCAGCGTATCCTGGAACCCCTGACGTACCTTGCCTTGCAAAAAACTGTTCAGGATCACATTCGGATATCCCAGATTATCATAGAAATTTCCGATAATGCGCTGCATACGGTCGGGAACATAATCGATATAGGCATCAGCAACCGGCGCCACAATCCTCCGATCGATCACATCCGTGAACGTATAGGATTTGCGATTAACACTCTCATAGGGGTCGATCGGATCTGTACCCATGCTTTGGTCGTGCGGACGCGTGGTGGCGCAACCGCCAGACAACACTGTGCATATCAGCACCAGAACAGTGATCAGATGGTTATGTCTCATGATCAGGGAATGAGCAAGATTATCATATTGATGTATGGGGCAGCCATCAGCGAGGTGCCGGGCCCCACGAAGTATAAACGAATAAGGCGATAGATACATTCTTCTGAAAATCGGGGTTCGCCATAAAACAGCGAAACCGCCGCCGGACGGCATAAGGACACACTTGCCTGGCGCAAATACGGCATCAGCAGTGGAGGGTCCACCTAGCGGAAATCGGCTCCAATGGTGCTCCTCCACCGTTTCGCCGAAGAAAAGGATTGGTTACGAACGGGGTCAAGACAAAGAGATAAGTTCCGGCACAGGACCATGAAAAAGTCGCGCCGGAGCCGGATTTTTAGTCTAATCCGGCCCTTTCCATCCGATCAACCCAGATAATCCATTAGGACGCGAGATGATGGCGAGGCAGGTTGCGAGACAGTTTTGCCGGTTGGGAGAAGTCCATAGCCTGGTCTATGGACGCCG
>JBDSSX010000332.1:0-1730 GCA_039928555.1 Nitrosospira sp.
CACGTAAGCCGGCATTGATTCAGCGATAGGCTTATACGCAAGGATTTTCCTTCCGTCGTGTCGCCGCCGTCGATAGACGCCGTTCCCGCCAGAAACACATCACTATCATATCGATGCAACGAGTCAGGAAGCTGAGTATAGGTGAAACTGCCGATTCGAGATTTGTATGCATGATCGGGTTTCCTTTTTAAGTCGCTGCTGTTCCAGCCAACCGGTTAAAGATTACCAGGGAAGAATCAAGCTATCCTGCGATACTAACGTTTTTACCTGAAACTAGGTTTACGCCATGATTCCATCTTACGGGTTTTGTGGGCGTTGCCTATTGGACCGAGGTGGTAACCCGGATGTTTCATAAATTGACGCGCATCCTTGCTGGACTTTTGTTTCGTATGGAAATTTTATTCAGTCGGGCGTATGAATAACTACGCCACTCTTTTCCAAAATCTCCATACGAAACAAAATCCTGCGCAATCATCACGCGAATTTATGAAACATCCGGGCTAGAAAATCTGCTCATTGTTTTGTTGTGCCATAGGCGCGGTGAAATAGGGGGATAAGATAATAAGATTATTGAACCTAAATCCGGTAGTTGACCGCTCATTTAATAGATTAGCGTTATGATTAATAACAATATTGCATATTATTTTACTCTCACTTTCTGGGTGACACCGCTACGGGGCGAATTGCACAGTTTTTGTGGCACATGGCTGCGTTGCAACTTCTTGGAATGGAACGACCATTCCGCGTCGTTGCGCCTTGCCCCGCACCCCAAAAACCGCGCACTTCACCCCGTCCAACTACCGGATTTAGGTTTAATTTGATCAGGCGCAACCGGGCCCTACCGGCGCATTTTGGTATAGAAAGCAGTCTGACAACGGCTTATAATCGTATGTGTACATTTGACTACATGAGGAGTGACCGGCTATGACGCAATCAGTCTCCATCCGGCTCGACGACGACGTCTTGAGCAAACTCGACATGCTTACCAAAGCTACGGAACGGTCGCGTGCCTGGCTCATGGCTCATGCCGTGGAACAATACGTACAACATGAAGCCTGGCAAATCGAGGCTATTCAAAATACATTGGATAAAATCAGGCAAGGCAATTCCAAATTTGCCGGCGAGGAACAGACTGAACAGTGGTTGCAAAGCTGGGGTAGCGGTCAGGAACTAAAAGCGCCGGTATGCAAATAAAGTGGCATGAAAATGCCATCAATGATCTTGTCTCGTTGCGGCAATGCATTGAACTGGATAACTTGCATGCCGCGCAACGCATAGGCGGCAAAATTCTTGAGTGTGTCAAATTGCTCAAGGAACATCCGATGCTCGGCAAAGCGGGGCGCATCCACTCTACCCGCGAACTTGTCGTGACCGGCACGCCCTTCACCATCGTTTACTTGCCTCAGGCTGATTCAATCACCATTCTGCGGGTTTTCCACCAGATGCGGCAGTGGTAACGATTATCCTGATCCCACCCATTTTTGAGACTAATCGCTAGCACAGGCGATGAAGCAGGCGGTACGATTACCGGGCGGGAGTGGCGCTGATGCAATCACCGTTATTGAATTCCGTGAATGAACCAGAGTCCAAGGCGGGAGCGTGGCATTGTAACCACGATACGCGGAACAAACGAGCTACGTCGGGAGGTTACCTGTTATGGATGAATTCGCATTTGCCAGAGTGCTCCATGTGCTGGGTGTGGTGTTGTGGATCGGAGGTGTGGCGATGGT
>JBDSSX010000333.1:0-2896 GCA_039928555.1 Nitrosospira sp.
ACTGCTGGGCGGCACGAAACCCGCGCTCCGGATGCGGCATGAGTATGCTGAAGCGCCCATCCGGGGTGGTCACGCCGGCAATGCCTTGGGGAGAACCGCTGGGATTGAGCGGATAAACCTCGGTGGAGTGCCCCCGATTATCGACAAAACGTAACGCAACCAGAGGTGTAATAGCTGAGACCTTGTTCTGGCCGGTAAATTCAGCACAACCTTCGCCGTGCGCAACGGCAACAGGCATTCGGCTCCCAGCCATACCGCCAAAAAACAGTGACGGGCTCTCCTGGATCTCCACCATGACGAATCGCGCCTCGAACTGCTCCGATTGATTGCGCACAAAACGCGGCCAATGTTCAGCGCCGGGAATGATCTCATGCAAGTTACTCATCATCTGACATCCATTACAAACACCCAGCGCAAAGCTATCGGCATGCTGGAAGAATGCTTCAAATTCGTCGCGTGCGCGATGGTTGAACAGGATTGAGCCGGCCCAGCCTTCCCCCGCTCCCAGCACATCGCCGTAGGAGAACCCGCCGCATGCGGCGAATCCCTTGTAGTCCCTGAGAGAAACACGTCCCGCGACAATATCGCTCATGTGCACGTCGGTCGCCGCAAATCCCGCCCGATCAAAGGCGGCAGCCATTTCCACGTGACCGTTCACGCCTTGCTCGCGCAAAATGGCGATTCGCGGCCGGACACCGCTATTAATGTAAGGCGCGGAAATATCGTCGTCCACGTCGAAACTCAGTTGCGCATGCAGACCAGGATCGGCGATATCGAGAATGCGATCATATTCTTGCCGCGCGCATTCCGGGTTGTCGCGCAGCTTCTGCATCTGGTAAGTGGTCGCCGACCAGGCGCGGTGCAAGTCAACGCGCTTCTCGGCGAATACCGGCTTATTGTTGCGCAGAAACTGAACTTCGTCCTTGTCATTGAGATCGCCGATAACAAAACACGCGTCGCGCAAGCCCGCTTCCGACAAGATAGCCATCACATCACGATGGTGTTCCGTTCCTATCTGAATCACCGCCCCCAATTCCTCATTGAACAAAACGGATATGATGCGCTCCAGAAATCTTCCGCCCAGCGCTTCCGGCCGCAATTCATTGCCATCGATGTCGTTCGCGAGTACATCGAAACATAGTTGGTCAAGGTTGATGGTGACCCCCGCATGGCCGGCGAAAGCCATTTCACACAATGTCGCGAATACGCCTCCATCGGAGCGGTCATGATAAGCAATTATCTTGTTCTCATGATTCAAGCGTTGTATGGCGGCGAAAAAGCCTCTGAGTTTTTCCGCTCCCTCCAGACCCGCCATATCCGGCGCGTCATCTCCCACCTGCTTATAAACTTGTGCCAGTGCCGAACCGCCCAGCCGGTTCCTGCCAGCACCCAGATCCACCAAAATGAGTTCCGTCGCGCCACAATCCTTGCGTAATTGCGGCGTGAGTGTTTTGCGCACATCCGCCACTCTCGCAAAGGCGGAAACAATCAGCGACAGCGGTGCGGTCACCTCTTTTCTGATCCCGGCGCCGTCATGGCCGGATTCCGATTCCCATACCGTCTTCATCGACATGGAATCCTTGCCCACCGGGATACTGATTCCCAATTGGGGGCAGAATTCCATGCCTACCGCGTGCACGGCGTCGAACAAAGCCGCATCTTCGCCAGGGTGCCCCGCCGCGGCCATCCAGTTGGCGGAAAGTTTAATCTCTCCGATATGCTCAATCCGCGCGGCCGCGATGTTGGTGATTGCTTCGCCCACCGCCATGCGTGCTGAAGCAGCGGGATCTATCAGCGCCACTGGCGTGCGCTCACCCACAGCGAAGGCTTCACCCAGATAAGTCCGGTAACCCATCAGTGTCACCGCCACATCCGCTACCGGCACCTGCCACGGCCCTACCATCTGGTCGCGTGCGGTCATGCCACCGACGGTGCGATCGCCGATGCTTATGAGAAAAGTCTTGTCCGCCACCGCAGGCAGCAGCAGCACCCGATAGGCAGCTTCTCGCAGATCCAATCCCGCCGTGTCGAACGGCAATAGCGTTCTCCCGATATGCGCCACATCACGGATCATTTTTGGCGGTTTGCCCAACAATACCGAGAGATCCATATCAACCGGCTGATTGCCGAATACGGGATCGGTCACGGTAAGCTGTTGCTGCGCCATCGCTGTGCCTACCACCGCGAATGGACAGCGTTCACGCTCACAAATTGACTGGAACAGCGCCATCGACTCCGGCATGATTGCGAGCACATAACGCTCTTGCGCCTCGTTGCTCCAGATTTGCATCGGCGACATGCCCGGTTCTTCCGAGGGGATATCCCGCAAATTGAAACGTCCCCCACGTCCGGAACCATGTAACAACTCCGGCAGCGCGTTCGACAAGCCCCCGGCGCCAACATCATGAATTGAAAGAATCGGATTAGACTTGCCTTGTCTTTCCATCTGCCAGCAGTAGTCGATGACTTCTTGCGCGCGCCGCTCCATTTCCGCATTACCGCGTTGCACCGAATCGAAATCGAGACGCTCCGCATTCGCCCCGGTATCCATACTGGAAGCCGCACCGCCGCCCAGACCGATCAACATCCCCGGTCCGCCCAGTTGAATCAATAGCGCACCGGCTGAGAATTCTTCCTTGAATGAATGGCGTTCGGCGATATGGCCTATACCTCCAGCCAGCATGATGGGCTTGTGATAACCACGCATTTCACCCGCGACGAGTTCCTCGAAGGTACGAAAATACCCCGCCAGATTGGGCCGCCCGAATTCGTTGTTGAACGCCGCGCCACCGATCGGGCCCTCCAGCATGATCTGCAGGGCTGATGCGATACGCGATGGTTTGCCGTAAGATTGCTCTTCGCCCGGCTGCGGGTGCACTTCCCAAGGGTGAACAAA